>JAESUE010000045.1 GCA_016763235.1 Pseudomonadales bacterium | reverse complement strand
GTATAAACTCACATTTTTCGCCTTGTTCTGCCCAAATTTGAACGCAATCTGAGCAGTTACAGAGTTCGCTGAGTAGTTACGAAATAACGTGCTTGTATACTTATTACACTTTGGTAAATATTTGTGCGCAATCTATCATCTCCATATGAAAATCTCCATATGATTACAGCGACACATTGTGGTGTTAGGTTACAATTTGTAATTTTATTACATTTTTTCTGTTAAAAGTTTGACTTATGGGGGCTTATTTGCAAAAAGTACAAATATAGGGTGTCAGTCCCAAAAAATCACACTTAGCTTGACCGTTTATTATTTCTAGTTGATGAACCAGTAAAAAAACGGGTGATATCGTCTATCACGTAAAACAACACGGGTAACAAAATAAGGGTTACGCTTGTCGCAAATAGAACTCCAAAAGCCACGGAGGTGGCCATCGGTATAAGGAATTGTGCTTGAATCGATTTTTCGAGCAGAAGTGGAATTAAACTCATAAAGGTGGTGAGTGATGTGAGAATCACCGCCCTAAAGCGTCGTTCACCCGCATGAATTACAGCGTCTAGCTTGGGTACCCCTGATTTTATGCGTTGATTAATGTCATCCACAAGAACCAGCGCATCGTTAACGACAATCCCTGAAAGCGCGATGATTCCGATAATGGATAAAATACTCAGTGATTTACCGGTTAGGTAGTGCCCGATTATTGCTCCCACCATTCCAAAAGGGATCGCTGACATAATATAAAGTGGTTGGAAATACGATCGCAGAGGAATAGCCAGGGCCGCATAAATCAGAATAAGCACGATGGCAAAACCCGTTGATAGAGCCTCAATATTATCAGACTGATCTTTTGCCTCGCCTTCCAAAACGAAGTGGATGCTGGGATATTTCTGCAATAATTTAGGAAATATTTCAGTGTGAAGTTGTTTTACAATTTGCCCTGGTTCAACCTGTGTTTTATCGACATCGGCCTTGACGTTCACGGTACGCTGCCGGTTCATACGGTAAATAGTACTGATACCCGGTTTGGATTCCAAGGTGGCCACCTTGTTGAAGGGGATGTCTGCCCCACTGGGTAGTCGTACCCACAGCTTGTGGAGCGTATCAATGCTATTTCTGTCGGCTTCCGGGTAGCGAGTGTATACCCTTACTTCATGGCGACCACGTTGTACGCGTTGTATTTCTGCGCCGAAAATCGCTTGCCTTACCTGTCGTGCGAGCTCTTGTTGCTTGAGCCCTAGGGATTCACCTAGGTGGTTTAATTTGATGTGGATTTCAGTTCCACCACTGCCGAAGGTGTCATGCACATCAAACACGCCTTCATAGCCTTGTAGTCCTTGAGAGAGGTCTTTGGCTGCACTTCTGAGTTCCTGCAGGTCTTCCCCTCTGATTTGTATATCTATAGCACTGCCAATGTGACCAATACGGGCTTCAAAACTTAGCTCTTTTATGCCGGGTAACTCGCCTACTAACTCGCGCCAACGATTAGCAATTTTAATGGAGCTGACTTCTCGTTCTGTGGAAGGTGTTAATTCAGCGAGAAAGCTCGCCTGGGTATCGTTGTTTGATTCAGTGCTAGTGTGCCTGATTACGTTGCTATCTGAATTCAGCTCGCTAACCAGTTCATCATTAAGGGTGATTGCTGCAGCGCTGATACGCTCAGCGTAGGCGTGGGTTAGCTTGTAAGAGGTTCCAACAGGCATTTCAAGGGTGGCGCGAATTGTGTCGGAAGGCACATTAGGGAAGAAGACAAAACGCACCCAGCCACTGGGCAGCATTGCCGCCGTGACGATTAGCATAGAGAGAAAAATGGCGGTAGTAATATAGCGGTATTGCACAGCGGTGTTGAGTAAAGGTAAATAGACGCCTTTGATAAATGCTTGCATCCCTTGGTTGACCGCTTGTTGAATGCGCCTTAGGTGGGATGAAAAATAGGCAAGACTGGATTGTAAAAAATTCAGTGGGAAAACCCAGCTATTCTTGGCTTCACTCTCTGGTTTTGGCTTTGTTCTTACGTGCTTTAAGTGTGCAGGGAGAATGAGCTTTGTTTCAACAAGAGAGAGTATCAAGCATAAAATGACGACAGGGGACATCACGCTAAAAAGTCGGCCCATTCCTGATTGCACAAATAACATCGGACTAAAGGCAATAACCGTGGTGATAACACCAAACACGGTGGCTTGCGTTACGCGCTTTACACCTTTTAGGACACTATCAATTCCTTGGTCCTCCTCTTCAAGCACGGCGTAAGCACTTTCGGCAGTAATAATGGCATCGTCAACAACAATACCCAGAACTAGAATAAATCCGAACAGAGAAATAACATTAATCGATACATCGATGAGAGGGGTGCCAATTAAAAACAGTGTACCCAAAAAAGCGAATGGAACACCTAGTATGACCCAGAGCGCCACGGCTGGATGAAGAAATAACGCCAGTGTAATCATCACCAGTATGCCGCCTTGCACAGCATTTTTGAGCAATAAGTTGATGCGACTTTTGAGTATCCTAGATCGGTCTGCCCAAGCGGCGAGTTTGACGGTTTTCGGTAGCTCCAGACTTTTTTCTTCAGCATAGCGGTTAACTCGCTCACTAATATCCAACGCATTTTGTTTGCCGATGCTGTAGATGCTTAGATTGATCGCAGGAAAACCATTTAATTCACTTAGTATGGGCTGTTCTTCGAATCCATCTTTAATCGTTGCGATATCTTCGAGTTTTATCCGCGTGCCATCAGCACGGGAAATTAAAATAAATTCTTTGAAGGCGGATGCATCGTAGGCTTGATTTTCGGTGCGAATACTTAAAGTGCCGTTGTCACTGCGAATAATGCCACTGGGTAAGTTTATAGATTGTGCGCGAATAGCCGTTACGACGTCATCGAAACTTAAATGATGTTTGAGAAGTTGTTGTTTAGAAAGCTCTAGGGAAATCTCGTAGTTCCTTGTGCCGCCAATATCGACCTGTGTTATTTCATCCGTTGCTAGAAGCTCATTACGAATTTCATCGGCCAACTCTTTAAGCTGGCTCTCCTCTAATGCGCCATACACAGAAAGGCGGATAACATTACTGCGGCTTAAACGCTCGGTAATAATGGGCTTTTCAGCATTAGCCGGAAAACTGCTAATGCCGTTAACCCGCACAGTGACTTTGTTGAGAATATCATTGATGTTTTGTCCGGGGTTAATAATGACCGTGACGGTACCGGCACTGGAAGTCGCTTGAGAACGGATCTCCTTTAATCCATCAATATCTTCAATGGCTTCTTCTACTTTTAGTAGAATGCTTTCTTCCACTTCTTCTGGCGAACCGCCAGGGTAGGGTACGACGATGGTCAATACCTCAGCAGGAAAAGTGGGGAAAACCTCTTTCTTGATATTGTTAACGGAAAAAAGCCCCAGTAAAAATACCACTAGCATTAATAAATTTGCGGCAACGGGGTTATGCGCCATCCACGCAACGATTCCTTGGTGTGCTATGGGTTGCTGATTCATGTTAGCGAGGCTCCGCATCGTTGGTGTTTATTACGGAAACCCTTACTTGCATATTTTCAGTCATAAGGGGGAGCCGGGTTAAAACCAGTTTATCTCCTTCATCGAGGCCATTTTTTACAAGCAAGTACTTGTCATCCAAAGGGATGAAATCTATATCATTTAAAACCAGTGTATCGCTTTCATTTACTGTAAATAGCTGGCCATTATTGTGCAGGGCGTAACGGGGTACTTTAACGACTTGTTTGTAGGACTTCCCCAATATAGATACATTAACAAAGGTGCCTAGTGAGAGTGCAGTGAAATGCTTTTTGTTTAAATTATAGGGATCCTGAATACTTGCAATGACATATTGCTCACGCGTAGAGGGGTCGAGTTTTTTTTCAATTCGGGAAATAATTGCTGACCACTTCAACGTAGACCCTGAATCTAATAAAGTGATTTCGGCGGGTGCATTGACTCCTTGCTCTTCAAGCTTTTCGATATCCTTTTGGGATAAAGGCAGACGGACTTCGGCTTCATCGGATGAAAGTAACTGAGCTATAGGAGCGCCAAGGGTAAGGTACTGGCCAATATCCACAGATTTACCGTCAACAATAGCGTTGAATGGCGCTGTAATACGTGTGCGCAGGAGGTTTCTTTGCGCTATTTTTACGTGTGCTTTTTTTGCCTCTAAGGATGCCAATGCGCTGGCTAAGTGAGGTTTTCTCAGTGTCAGAGCTGTCGCTTTTCTGTTTGCTTGAGGGTTTAGTTTTTGTGCGAGTTTCCAATCGGATTCTGCTTGTTTTGCTCTTACTTCTTCTTCCATCAGTTTAAGCTCTGCATCACGAAGGTTTGCGTTTGCAAGGGCGAGTGCTAATTCATAATCTAGAACGTCAATGTGTAACAGCTCTTCATTTTTAGATATAAAATTTCCATTTTTGAATTTTTCTGAAACCCAGATAACCCGACCGCTTACCTCGCTGATGAGTTGGGTTTTTTGTTTCGGGTCTACGGTTCCCTGGCTATTCACCGAAACTCTCGACGACTCAAATTTTACCTGCTGAATTTCTACCAATGGGGCGGGAATGTTAACCGGTGGGGATTTTAATTCAGGTTTGCTTTTTACCATGCCAAACGCAGAAATAATGGCAATGGCAATAATCATAAAGGGGGATAATGTTAAAATAATCTTCTTTTTGTTTTGTTTCATAATAGTTTGTCATTTTCTCAAAACGGTGCTTTTTATGAGGGAGTTGCAGTGGCGTGATGCTGAGAAAAATTTGGATTTGCGCCTAATGCCAATAGCAAATTTACACGGTTCTGTAGCCAGTCATTGGTGGTGTTTATCAGCCGAGTTTCGGTATTAATACTATTTCTGTGCGTGTTCAAAAATGTATTCAAATCGGTTAACCCTGTGTTGTAATTTCGCTTGGCAAGGGATTGGGTTTCAGTCGCTAAAGCTGCGGCGAATTTGGCTGCCTCCATTTGCTGTTTTAGAAGAGCATCTTGCTGGAGCAAACGATTCACTTCAATCATTGCCCGGTGTAAAATTTCGCTATAAGCATAAAGCTCTTTGGATGCAGATGCGCGCACCTGTGCTTGCTTTGCCTTGATGGCTCCAGCATTAAAAACAGGTTGCAACAAGTTGAATGTAATAGCGCTAACGCTTAAACCATTTTTGAGCAGATTATTCAGGCTTTGATCTTGCAGCCCTTTGCTACCGTTAAGGTTTAGGGTCGGGAGCCATGCCTTTTTACTTGAAAGCAGCTGTAGCTCTTGGCTTTTTAAGCGCCTTTCTGCAGCAAGCAGATCTGGTCGTTGGCGGATGATATCTGCCGGAAGGTATGCAGGCAGGGGGCTTGCCTCTTCTGGTAAGGAAGGTGATAAATCGTCAAACAGGGGGTTCTCTTCCAAGGACAGGTACTCTTCTCCTAATATTTCTAGCAGTTTCGAATAACTATTAATAGCGTTGCTGTTTTTTTGCAGTAGGTCAGTACGGGCGAGTGCGATTTCTGTGTGTGCGAGCCGAACTTCAAGCAAACTAGCCAAGCCTGTATTGAAGCGATTTTCCACCAGCTGGAAGCTAGTTTCCAGCGTTGCCACAAAATCACTTTGTAGTTGCTGGAGTTTTTTCTTTGAGCGCCAGTCAAACCAGTTCTGCAGTGTGGCAGCGGCCACGGATAATCGCGCCGCATCTTTTGATAAGCTTGCCTCTTCTACACTATTTTTAGCTGCGCGAGTGAGAAGCCGTTGTGTACCCCAAAGATCCACCGTCCAGCTCACATTCCCTTGTAGCGAAAAAAGTTTGGATGAGGTGCTCTCAAGGTGGTTATTCTGAGAATTTAGGCCTGCATTGAGCGATGGCCACAAGCCAGCTCTTTCTAGTCGATGTTTTGCGATTTGGGAATCAAGTTGGGTGTCTAACTGGCGCAGTGCATAGTTGCCCGCCAGTGCTGACTTGATCAATATGTCGTAATCAAAACCAGGGAAATGAGCGCCAAAGTAGTTCGTTAGGGATAGCGTGGTGGTTTTGTCATTAGAAGCGTCACTTTGCTTGTTTATATTCCAGGTATTCGGCGTGATAAAAGGCAGTGGTCTTTCTGCTTCAGGAGGAGGGCTTTTTAGTGAGTAACAGCCCGTTAATATAAGGGGCAGACAGAGGGTCGCTAACACTTTGCTTCGTGACAGTGCTTGTTTATGGGTTTTGGCTTGGGTTGGCATGTTAATAAGAACTCTGTCATCTCGAATAGTTCAGGTATTATAGACCGGATACTTTTATGGCCAATGTTCATGTTGGTTTTGTCTATCATCCTGAACCTGTTCGAGTTAAGCAAGGTATGCGTACCAGAATACAATTCTCACTCGCCCTTTTACTGATTATTTTTTGTGTTGTTTTGCTGCGATATGACTTCGGTGATAGCGCAACACTGACAGCTTATACCCCTGAGGCCGCGTTAGCGTCTGAGCGGAACAGCATCGATATCTTTCGCGCTGCTAGTCCGTCTGTTGTTTTTGTGACCAATACAGCCATCCAGCGCAATGTTTTTTCATTGAGGGCTATGGAGGTTCCAAAAGGCTCCGGTAGCGGTTATATCTGGGATAAAAACGGCTACATCGTGACTAACTATCATGTTATCCACGGTGCGAACCGTGTTCAAATTACACTCTCGGATCATAGTACCTGGGATGCTAAATTAGTGGGAATCGCAGCCGATAAAGATTTGGCAGTGCTCAAAATTGATGCTCCTAGAGAAAAACTACAGCCCTTGGTTTTTGGTGATTCCAATATGTTGGATGTCGGTCAAAAAGTATTGGCGATTGGCAACCCATTTGGTTTGGATACAACCCTTACAGTGGGTGTGATCAGTGCATTAGGCAGAGAAATTAAATCCGTTACGAAACGGAAAATAGGCGGTGTGATTCAAACGGATGCGGCCATTAACCCCGGTAATTCCGGCGGCCCCTTGCTGGACTCATCTGGGCGCTTAATTGGGGTTAATACGGCTATTTACAGCCCCAATGGCAGTAGCGTAGGCATTGGTTTCGCAATACCTGTTAATACGGTAAAGAAAACCGTTCCTCAATTGATTAAATATGGTCGGGTGCAAAGACCGGTATTAGGGGTGGAAACTGCAACAGACCAGTGGGCAAGGTGGAATAAAATCCAAGGTGTTGTCGTGATGCGTGTCCTCAATGGCTTACCAGCCCAACAGGCCGGAATGAGGGGGCTTGGACGCAATAAATATGGAAAACTGCTCCTAGGGGATGTGATTGTTGCTTTTGATGATCAGGCCATTTATAACAATGACGAGCTATTAACGATGTTGGAAAATCGTCACTCTGGCGATACTGTGCGAATACTTGTGCAAAGGGCCGGTGAAAAGCGAACCGTTAAAGTAACATTGGCTGCGCCACCGGGGCTTCGCCCATAAAGGCTAATGAAGTGGTAATGTGCCTTGTGCTCTTTTATTATTCATTCTGACTAAAAGTAAGGCATTCCATATGGAAGTAACTAACGACAAAAAGGTAATAGAATTTAATGATTATTAAACCCAAAATTAAAGGCTTTGTATGCACGACTTCCCATCCTGTTGGTTGTGAAGCCCATGTGAATGAACAAATTAAATATGTACAGGATCACGGTGTCGTTAGAGCGGGCCCTAAAAAAGTTTTGGTTATAGGTTCATCCACCGGTTATGGGCTTGCTTCTCGCATCAGCGCAGCGTTTGGCAGCGATGCCGCTACACTGGGGGTGTTTTTTGAGAAAGAAGCTTCTGTCAAACGTCCTGCAAGCGCCGGTTGGTACAATACAGCAGCGTTTACAACAGCGGCAGAGGCTAAGGGCCTTTACGCAAAGAATATCAATGGCGACGCTTTTGCTCAGGATATAAAAGACAAGGTAATTGCCACTATTAAAGCCGATTTTGAGCAGGTTGACCTAGTGGTCTACAGCCTGGCTGCTCCTCGCCGCACAGATCCTATTACCGGCGACGTTTACAAATCAACCTTGAAAGCGGTAGGCGAGTCGTATTCAGGAACAACCCTTGATACCGATAAGAAAATCATTAAGGAGGTGACGCTGGAGTCGGCTTCGCAACAAGAAATTGATGACACCATTAAAGTTATGGGAGGGGAAGATTGGGCATTGTGGATAGATGCCTTGGAGGATGCAGGTGTTTTGGCAGAAGGCTGTAAAACCGTGGCTTATACCTATATTGGTGAGAAGTTAACCTGGCCAATCTACAAAGATGCAACCATCGGCCATGCCAAGGAACACCTTGATCAAACCGCCGCTGCGCTAACTCAAAAACTTTCCAGCATCAACGGCACCGCCAATGTCTGTGTATTAAAAGCCGTAGTGACGCAAGCCAGCTCCGCTATTCCTCTTATGCCCTTGTACCTCTCCCTGCTATTCAAGGTGATGAAGGAAAAGGGTGGCCACGAAGGTTGTATTGAGCAAGTGTATGGTTTGTTCCATGACAAACTGTATGGTGCAGATAGTAAAGAACTTGACGATAGAAACCGTTACCGCATGGACGGCCCAGAACTGCGTGACGAAGTGCAGTTAGAAGTTCAAAAGTTATGGGGGCAATGCAGCTCTGAAAATATCGATGAATTAACCGACTTTGTCGGTTATAAGGAAGAATTCCTGAAACTTTTCGGGTTCAGCATGGACGGCGTTGATTACGATGCTGATGTTAATACAGCGGTTGCGATTAACAACCTCGTTTAGACTGGCTTGTTTGATTTGTAACTGTTCAGCTTACGCTTAATTCGAACGCAAGCTGAACAGTTACCTAGGCGGGAGGAGAGCCTCCTTTTGCTAAGCTTAATTGACGCATTGAACTTTCGCTTAATGCATGGTCTTTTTTGGCGCAACAGATTCCTCAAGGCTCATTTGCGCTAATTTTTCGCTGTATTCATCAACGTTCCCCAGATGCATATTAACCTTTTCTTTTAGCCTGACTAGCGTGTCACACATAACCTCTATCGTTTGCTCTACTTGATCTAGGGCGATTAATATCTCTTCGGATTCCTTTGTGCTGGTCTTTTCCTCGTTCACTGCTTTTCCCCCTCGCTTTTGTATTTCCATGACATATCCCTTGCTGGTTTCTATACCTTGCTTGATAGCTTGGGCATGAATGTATATCTGATTTTTAAAGTGCGCAAATCAGTGCCTGTGGATAAGCTGTAGATAGGGTGTGGGGGCTTTGTAGAGAAGGCGTTAATTGTTTTTAATTACCTTTTAAAACCCCAGATAAAACAATGAGGTAAAAATTATTTTAGTATTATTTCACTTTTTTTGGTGCTTTTCTCGTAACGGTATTTGCTATGAGGAAGAACATTTTTTCACTATTTGTTACAAAAATGGCTTCCCTAGAGCTGGCGAATAGGGGTTTTTGGTCTAGAATCTTTGGGAATCCCCTTGGCTGCTTGTTATGCAGACAGGCTGTTACGTAACGACTCAGCGAACCCTGTAAGAGTTCAGATTGCGGTCAAATTTGAGCGTGAGCTGAATAGTTACGCCGTTAATTGAATAGTTTGAAAGTGGCATTGGATACGAGGGGCAGGCCGTGGTGTTTAATTTCGTATAAAGTGGGAACTTTATGGGAGATTAATTGCTCATAGAGTTTAAGGCTGCAGGAAAGTAATGAAGGTAGGTTTTAAAGGCTGATATTCACAGCATTGAGGGCCAAGGTGTGTTGGTTTTGAATTTCGTGTCGCTTTTAGGCATAAGAAATTCAGGGCGCATCATAATAATGTGATGTGCATCACGTTTTTTGTGTTTTATAATGCTCTTCTGTGAGTCTTGAAATACCCGAATAGCACATAAAGGATTTTATTTATGGAAACTAAAAAAGTTAATAAAATAATTGAGCAACTTTCCGACAAGCTAGAAGAAAGGAAGGTGTCCGATAGAAGACAAGCAAGTAATGCAGATCAGTTTGATAACGAGGCTGACCGCAGAAAGAGTGGTAGCCGTAGGAATGTTACTAGCGATGAAGATGCCTAATCTTGAGGTTTTCTTGAGGACTCGCGGGGTTCTTTGACTCTCATCACTTGCTAGCTATCACCGAACGATTAGTGCTGGTGTATTGTTAATTGGAGGCTTCCGCTTCCAATAAGCTTAAAATTTCTTTTGCAGCGTTCGATAGGGTTCGCTGCCCATGCAAGACAATACCTAGTTGCCTGCTGATTTTTACATTCAAAATATTTAACTTCGATAGCCCAGCCTCAGACATTGTGTTGGGGAGAACGCTCCAACCTAAGCCAATTTTCGTAAGCATACGAATCGTTTCGAGATTATTTGTAGAAAGTTCGCAGCGCAGTTTTTTTGATCGCTCAGAAACGATGTTTTCAACAATTTTTCGGGTGAACGTTTTTGATTCAGGTAAAATTGCCGGATAATCGAGAAGTTCATCCAAACTTATGGTCTGGCAGGCGTTTAAAGGGTGATCGCCTCCCACCATAAAACTGAGCTTATCCTCCCACAAGCTTTTTGTCTGTAACAGAGAGTTAGGGTTTTCTGGTAGCGTCACAATACCTAACTCCAGCCTCCCCTGAATCACCTGCTCATAGATTTCTTCTGACTCCATAAACTTGATATTCAATTTAACGAGAGGAAATTTGCGGCTATAGGATTTTAAATAAGGCGGAAGCCGGTGCAAACCAACATGATGACTTGTTCCAATGGCAAGCACTCCCTCCACCTTGCCAGATAAATTTCCGATAGCGCGAGTCATATCATTTAAACGATTGATCATCTCCCGTGCGCGGGGCAACAGGGTTCCCCCAGCTTCAGTGAGTACAATTTGCCGGCCAATGCGATCGAATAACTGAGTGCCCAAGTTTTCTTCTAGTTGTGCAATTCTTTTGCTCACTGCCGGTTGCGTCAACAAGAATAGGTCGCCAGCTTTGGTAAAAGATCGGTTTTCTGCCGCAGCGACAAAAAGTTTTAGTGTGTCGGTATTTATATTCATCAAAAAATCAGCAAGTTATGAGGGACTTCTAAAGTAACTATAAGGTGCTCTTCGTACATTCTAATTCATTCCTATATGGAATCCAAAGTATAAAAAATATGAATTTGTTTTATTTGAACGAAGCCCTTACACTGCCTTTAATCTCGACCTGCACCGCAGGAGATATCTTTAATATCGGACGTAAAAAAGCGTGCTGATTTTGGGAGTCTATTTTACCTTTTAACAGGAGCCGTACATGAAGCCGCGCACCTTATATGACAAGTTATGGGATGACCACGTTGTTAAGCAACGTGAGGATGGCACTGCATTGATCTACATCGATCGCCAATTACTGCACGAGGTGACATCCCCTCAAGCATTTGAAGGTTTGGAATTGGCGGGGCGTAAACCTTGGCGCTTGGATGCAACCCTGGCAACACCTGACCATAATGTGCCCACAGAAAACCAAGAAGACGGTGTAGCTGGCATCACTGACCCTGTTTCACGAATTCAAATTGAAACTCTCGATGCAAACTGCGATAAATTCGGCATTGTGGAGTTTAAAATGGGTGATTTGCGGCAAGGTATTGTTCACGTTATTGGCCCAGAGCAGGGCGTAACCTTGCCGGGTACAACAGTTGTATGTGGTGACTCGCATACGGCCACCCACGGGGCTTTTGCAACCCTTGCTCACGGCATTGGTACTTCAGAAGTTGAGCATGTGCTTGCCACGCAATGTTTAATTCAGCGCAAAATGAAAAATATGCGTGTGGAAGTTAATGGAGAGATACCTTTTGGTGTTACTGCTAAAGATATTATTCTGGCCATTATTGGTAAAATAGGCACTGCAGGAGGCACCGGTTATGCCATTGAGTTCGCTGGTTCTGCTATCGAATCACTGAGTATGGAAGGCCGGATGACAGTCTGTAATATGGCCATTGAAGGAGGGGCGAGAAGCGGGCTTGTCGCTTTTGATAATACCACTTTGGAATACCTGAAAAATCGGCCCTACGGCCCCAAAGAAGATCAGTGGGAGCAAGCCGTAAGCCAGTGGCGCGAATTAAAAACAGATGAAGGTGCATTTTTCGATAATATCGTAAAACTAAACGCTGCCGATATAAAACCGCAAGTGACTTGGGGAACCTCCCCTGAAATGGTGGTGGCAGTAGATGCGATGATCCCATCTCCTGAAGACGAGACAGACCCCGTGAAACGCGAAGGAATGGAGCGGGCATATCACTATATGGATTACAAAAAAGGCCTTGCCATTACCGATATTAAATTGGATCGTGTATTTATTGGCTCATGCACTAATTCCCGCATTGAAGACCTGCGAGCAGCCGCAGAGGTGGCAAAGGGAAACCAAGTAGCCAGCAGCATTAAACAAGCCATGGTTGTGCCCGGTTCGGGGCTGGTGAAGAAGCAGGCAGAAAAAGAAGGGCTAGATAAAGTTTTTTTAGCAGCGGGGTTTCAGTGGCGTGAACCGGGTTGCTCTATGTGTTTGGCGATGAATGCAGATAAACTGGGTGATGGGGAGCACTGCGCTTCTACATCCAACCGTAATTTTGAAGGGCGGCAAGGGCAAGGAGGGCGGACTCATCTTGTTAGCCCAGCAATGGCCGCCGCCGCAGCGATTGCCGGTCACTTCGTTGACGTGCGTGATTTTGTTCGTAAACAGTCAGCTTAATACATCAAGAGGAGCACCTGAATCATGGAAAAGTTTACCAGCCTTAATGCACTTGTCGCGCCCCTTGATCGGGCGAATGTGGATACAGACCAAGTCATTCCCAAACAGTTTTTAAAATCGATTAAACGCACTGGCTTTGGCCCCAATCTGTTCGATGAGTGGCGTTATATGGATGAAGGTAAACCAGGGGAGGATTGTACTCATCGTCCGCTTAACCCTGATTTCATTTTAAACAACGAACGTTATCAGGGCGTAGAAATATTGTTGGCGAGACAGAATTTCGGTTGTGGATCAAGCCGAGAGCACGCTCCTTGGGCCTTGTTGGATTACGGATTTCGTTGTGTGATTGCGCCAAGTTATGCCGATATTTTCTTTAATAACTGTTTTAAAAACGGCATCCTTCCCGTTATTCTTAATGAGAAAGTTGTTAACCAGTTATTCGAGGAAACATTTGCGACAGAGGGTTATACGCTAGATGTTGATCTGGCCTCTCAGACTGTGAAAACCCTATCGGGCGAAAGCTTTTCTTTTGACGTAGACGAGTTCCGAAAGCATTGTCTGCTGAATGGCTTGGATGATATAGGATTAACGCTTGATGACGCAGACCTTATTCGTAGCTACGAAGCAAAACGCAAAGAGAAATCTCCTTGGTTGTTTGATGTCATTAAGTAGTACGCGCTCTTTATTTTTAATTATTTGTTAGTGGCTATTCTGATGGCGTTCAAATTTGAGCGTGAGCTAAATAGCCACCTAAATAGTTGCATTCTTTATAGGTAATATCGATGAATAAAAAAGTTTTAATCCTTCCAGGTGATGGCATTGGCCCTGAAATCGTTGGGCAAGCGAAAGCGGTACTGTCATTGGTGAATGAAAAGCACAAACTTCAACTGGAGCTTGATGAAGCACTTATTGGCGGAGCGGCGATTGACGCCACCGGCCAGCCCCTGCCAGAAGAAACAATCAATAAAGCGAAAGAAAGTGCCGCTATTTTGCTGGGTGCTGTCGGCGGCCCAAAGTGGGAATCACTGGATATGTCCATCAGGCCTGAAAAAGGCTTACTCGGCATACGTTCCAGCATGGATCTTTTCGGCAACCTGCGCCCAGCGATTCTTTATCCGCAATTAGCTTCAGCCTCTAGTCTAAAGCCTGAAGTGGTTGCTGGCTTAGATATCCTCATCGTAAGGGAGCTTACCGGTGGCATTTATTTCGGCCAGCCTCGCGGTGTGCGCATTCTGGAAAATGGCGAGCGAGAAGGGTTTAACACCTACCGTTATAAAGAATCTGAAATAGTGCGTATCGGACGTGTCGCATTTGAAATGGCGATGAAGCGTGATAAGCGCGTTTGCTCAGTGGATAAAGCCAATGTGTTAGAGGTGACGGAGTTGTGGCGGGAAGTAATGGAGACTTTGTCGAAAGACTATCCTGAAGTAGAACTTAGCCACATGTATGTGGACAACGCAGCCATGCAGCTTGTGCGTGCGCCCAAACAGTTTGACGTTATTGTAACGGGGAATATGTTCGGCGATATACTCTCTGATGCAGCAGCCATGTTGACCGGCTCCATTGGTATGCTTCCTTCTGCTTCATTAAACTCGCAAGGGCAGGGCATGTACGAGCCTTGTCACGGCTCGGCACCAGATATCGCTGGTCAGGGAATTGCTAACCCACTGGCAACCATTCTTTCTGTTGCGATGATGTTGCGATATTCCTTAGGAAGCAGCGAAGCAGCAGATGATATCGAAAAAGCAGTGAGCACGGTTTTGGATTTAGGCCTTCGTACACCAGATATTTATGCCGAAGGGACAGAGAAAGTCTCTACTGAACAAATGGGGCAGGCGGTATTAGCCGCACTGCAAAATTAAACTAATCGAGGAATTAAAATGAGTAAAAAATATAACGTCGCAGTTGTAGGTGCCACTGGCGCAGTGGGCGAGGCCATGATTTCCATCCTCGAAGAGCGGAATTTCCCCATTGAAAATCTTTATGCATTGGCAAGCAGTCGCTCCGCAGGCAATGAAATTCTTTATAAAAATAAAAAGCTTGTGGTGCAGAACCTCGAAGACTTTGATTTTTCAAAAGCGGACATTGGTATTTTTTCCGCAGGGGGTTCTGTTTCTGAAGAGTATGCACCTAAAGCTGCGGCGGCAGGTTGTGTGGTAATAGATAACACCTCTCACTTTCGTAACGATGATGATATTCCACTGATCATACCCGAAGTGAACGCGCATGCCTTGGCTGGCTATACGCAGCGAAATATTATTGCAAACCCCAATTGCTCTACGACTCAAATGTTGGTGGCCTTGAACCCCATTCATAAAGCGGTGGGTATTACGCGCATTAACGTTGCGACCTATCAGTCTGTAGCAGGCACAGGAAAAAATGCCATTGACGAACTGGCTGGGCAGGCAGCGCGTTTAATGAATGGACAAGAAGTAGAGTGCAATGTGTATCCAAAGCAAATCGCCTTTAATGTATTGCCCCACATCGATATATTTCAGGATAATGGCTATACCCGTGAAGAAATGAAAATGGTTTGGGAGACCAATAAGATTTTCGAAGACGACAGCATTAAAGTGAATCCAACGTGTGTACGAGTGCCGGTTTTTTATTGTCACTCTGAAGCTTTGCATATCGAAACCAAAGAAAAAATCACCGCTGCAGAGGCTCGCGCTTTGTTAGAAAAGGCTGAAGGCGTCGTGGTTATTGATAAACATGAAGACGGCGGTTATCCTACCGCGATTACTGATTCGGCTGGTAAAGACCCTGTTTTTGTCGGCCGTATTCGTGAAGATATTTCCTGTGAAAACGGCCTTGATCTTTGGGTAGTGGCTGATAATGTCCGTAAAGGTGCTGCACTAAATAGTGTGCAGATTGCAGAGTTGTTGATTGAGAAATATTTAAAATAACTCCAGCACCCATAGAGAAGTTGGGTTTCTCTGCCCGACTTCTTTCTGCGCAGTTCTCATCTGATTTCTTGTCCTTTTATAAACAATAAAATCCTCATTTTTTTGCTGGTATTCGCAAGCTTAAGCTTGCTGGTGTCTGTGTGCCTGAAAAATGACAAATAGCTAAATTATCCTATTTTGAGGTTGTTCTGATGTGGGTGTTTTTTACCTTATTTGCAGCTTTTATGCAGGCTTGGCGAAATGTCTTTCAAGCCCAATTGAGCAAGGATGTTGGGGTTGTTGGTGTCACTCTTGCTCGGTTTCGGTTTGCTGGGCCAATAGCCGCAGCGTACCTGGTAATGCTTAATGTATACCATCCACAGAGGGTGGTTTTTGCATTGACCGATGAGTTTATTCTCTATGGACTAGGTGCAGCGGGCATGCAGATCATTGCCACAGCGTTGATGGTCATGCTGTTTAAGTTTAAAGGTTATGTCGTTGGGGCTGGCCTTGCTAAAAGTGAGGTGCTTATTGCGGCAATACTGGGAGGTATTTGGTTTAGCACGTCCTTATCATTGCTCGGTTGGGCTGGTGTTACAGTGGGCGCTGTTGCTGTTTTTATAATGGGGAGCAAAAAAAGCTATTCGGGGTTTTCTTCTAAGGTCATTGTTGTCGGCTTGTTATGCGGAGGCTGTTTTGCACTGACCTCTCTATGGGTGAGAGAGGCCAGCTTAAGTTTGGCGTTACCTTATACGCACAGTGCAGCTTGGCTGTTGTTATTTGTAACGTGCGTACAAACTGTTTTACTCTCCGCCTATTTATTAGGTACAAATAAGCGGGAATTTATAGCGCTTTTTAACCAGCGAAAGCGGGTGTTGTTAACGGGGATATCGAGTTGTCTAGGGTCAATCGGGTGGTATACGGCCATGTCGATCCAGGCTGTTCCCTACGTTAAAACGCTTGGTCAGGTTGAAGTGTTCTTCACCCTTTTTATAGCAGTTTATTGGTTGAAAAGTGGGTTTGCAAGGAAAGATATACTAGGACTTATATCGATTTCTATCGCTTCAATTTTTGTATTGTGGGGGGTGTAAAGTGTCCTCATTTCTGGGGAACGAAAAGACGACATGAAGGCTGATATAGGTGTTTTCAGTGATTTATTTCTGCATCATGTAGTACCAAGAAATTGGTTAAAGCATGAGTCAAAGGCGGATTTATTAGGCTCACATCAACAACAGTGTTGATGTGAGCCTGCTGAGTGTTTGAGCTTATTAAGAACGCATCACCACATCCATGGGAACTTCCGTTATTTCATAACCGGCATCTTCGGGGATACAAAGCATTGCACCGGCCTCTTTTTGTTCGGTCCAGGGCATTACCTTTACAGTTTTTTGTAGTCTTGTGGCGGTGATAGCCTCTTCCACAGAAGAATATTTCGCAAGGCGCATTAAATTCATGCGGGTGGGGAAAATCACCTTAAGCTTGCCTTCATCTGCATCGCTGAGAGCCTGTTGAGGGGATATCCAGGTGGAATCTACTGATTCATGGCCATCATGGCTTCCTAGGTGGCCTTCGGGCGCTCGGGCAAGATAGAAGTGAGTGTCGAAGCGTTTTGGCATCATGTCTGGCGTTACCCAGTGTGCAAAGTGATGAAGCTCATCCATTGCGAGACTGAGGCCTTCTTGACGGATAAATTCGGCCATGCTGCATTGGTTTTTTTCTAGCTGGCTGCGGTAGGGTTCCAGCTTTTCTACGGTTCCGTTTGTTACGAGGCTGTCACCCCCTACAGAACGCGCAAATAAAATCCCACTTTCTTCAAAGGCTTCTCGAATTGCGGCGACCATTAGGGGAAACTGTGTGTCATCGAGTTCGAACGGGGGGATGGCTTGTTTGCGCAAGTCGGAATCATAATCACTTTCGGAAACTTTTCCACCGGGGAAAACCAGCGCCCCTGATGCAAAATCGATTTGATGGTGACGTACCACCATAAATATCTCAATACCGGTGCCAAGTTGCTTGTCTCTAGCGATGACGATGGTGGAAGAAGGTATTGGTGTGGATGACATTGGATTTCCTTATTGAGATACGAGGTGTATTGCGTTTTGGCTACGGCTAGAAGGTATGACTTAAACGTAACGGTTCGCTGAATTGTTACAGTTAAACAATGGTGCTGCCACCGTCAATAACGAGGGTTTGCCCCGTTATGTATTTTCCGGCATCAGAGGCAAGGAAGACAGCCGCGCCGGCAATTTCGTCAGGTTCGCCAATTCTTGATAGCGGGGTATGCCCGAGCGCTTCTTTTAAAATGAAATCATTCGACCAAAGGGCTTTGGAGAAATCGGTTTTAATTAAACCAGGGGCAATCGTGTTCGCACGGATATTTCGACCGCCATATTCCACAGCGATATTTCTTGTTAGTGCCATATCGGCCGCTTTGGATATACCGTAGGTACCAAGAACAGGGTTGCCTGTTAACCCTGCAATCGATGAGATGATGATCACTACGCCATCTTTTCGTTCGGCCATATCTGGGAGCGCCAGCTGGCAAAGCCAGTGATTCGATTTGATATTACTACTGAGTATTTTGTCGAATGCAGTATCAGGGATCGTGGACATGGGGCCAAAGTGAGGGTTTATAGCAGCATTGCACACTAAAATATCTATTTTACCAAATTCATTTTTGGTAGTGTTGACGAGATTCTCAAGCTCTTCTTTACGGGAAATATTACAAGGAACGGATATCGCTCTGGGTTTGTCTCCCTCACTTAAGGCATTGATCTCGGCGCATACCTGTTCACAAGCTTCGGCCTTGCGGCTGGATATCACCACGTTCGCACCGTGTAAAAACATCTGCTTTGCGATGGCCTTGCCAATGCCTCGGCTTGATCCTGTAATAAGTACGGTTTTGCCTACTAAGCTAAACATTGTGTAACCCCAGTTTTTTATTTGTTCATTATGGGTAACTATTCAGCTCACGCTCAAATTCGTGCATAACGGTGTTAAAAATTGATCATTTATGAGTATAAACTCACATTTTTCGCCTTATTCTGCTCAAATTCTAACGCAATCTGAACAGTTACAGAGTTCGCTGAATAGTTACCATTATGGTAACGAAAAGCATAGGGTCTTGAATACAGTTCTTCGGCGACATATACAGGAATCATTTCATTGAAATAAACTATGCTATACACTTTATTTTTTAATGGAGGATATTCTGCAAATGAACACAATAATTAAAGCTGTACTGATTGGTCTTTTCTTGGGTGTAACAACGATAGCGACTGCGACGACGGAAGAAACTGCAAAAAAAGCCGCTAACCCTGTGGTGGTGTTAGAAACCACGGAAGGAAAGATCAAGCTTGTGCTATTTCAGGATAAAGCACCCATCAGTGTGAAAAACTTTTTAGATTATGCTGAATCAGGCCATTACGATGGCACTATCTTTCACCGCGTTATAGCGGGGTTTATGATTCAAGGTGGTGTTTTTTCTCAGGCATGGCAGAAAAAGCCTGTTAAAGCACCGATTAAAAATGAAGCAAATAATGGCCTGCGCAATAAACCTGGCACCGTGGCGATGGCGCGCACAGGGGTGGTGGACAGTGCGACCTCGCAGTTTTTTATCAACCTTATGGGTAACAGTTCACTCGACTACCGTGGCCCACAGGGCTTTGGTTATGCGGTATTTGGTGAGGTGCTTGAAGGTATGGATGTGGTTTCTTCAATTGGCAGAGCACAAACAGGCATGAAGAACGGGCGGCGCGATGTACCCGTTAACGATATCGTCATTAAAAGTGTAACGGTTCTTCCGTAGATCAGACACTTCCTTGTAGAAAGCGGGTCAGAGTGAGAAAGAACTGTTTTATGAAACAGCTCTTTCTGCTTCCCGCCTTGAATCAGGCAGCTTTTGCGGTTTGGCAATTTGGAAAATTTGATCACGCAACCATTTGTTGGCTCCCGTTTGGTCTTCATTTTCATGCCAGTACAGAAACGTTTTTTTGCTTGGAATATCGAATGGCGGTTTAAGTACGAGAATATCCAAGTAATTTTTAATCGCGTTGGCTAACGTTCTTGTTACCGTCATGATGGCATCAGATGTCATTAGAATAGCCGGTAGCGCTACATACTCATTACCCGTAAAAACAGTCTGTTGAGTGATGTTATTTTCAGCGAGCGCGGCTCTTAAGTTTGAACTTTCTTGTGTTTCTTCTGATAAGAGAAGGTGCTTCTCGGCTTCAAAGGTCTTAAGCGTGAGTTTGTCTTTAATGCGAGGGTGGCCAGCTCGGACAATGCAAACATAATCATCGTTGAACAATAGCTCACGTTTAATATACGCAGGTGTTGGCACGGCATAATTCACTACCAAGCTAACGGCTTCACTACTTAGCGCCTTAACGAGGTCTCTGCAAAAGACTGTTTGTGTGGAAAGTTTGATATTTGCAGTGCCGGATTGAAGACGTAAAATCAATTTAGGCATGATCGACACTTGAGCAACGGCGTTCATGCTCACATTAAAAGTAGCATTACTGGTTTCAGGTTGGAAAGCGTCACCCTCATTGACACTGGATCTTAGTAATTGCAGCGCAGATACGACAGAAGGTTGAATGTTTTGCGCAAGCGAAGTTGGTCTCATGCCTTTATTGGTTCGGGTGAAAAGCTCGTCATCAAAAAGTGCGCGCAGCCTAGAGAGAGAGTTGCTTACTGCGGGCTGGGTGATGCCGAGTGTTTCAGCGGCTTTGGTGATGCTTCCTTCGCGGTAGATAACGTCAAATATTTTAAAAAGGTTAAGGTCGATATTAGATATGTTCATAGCAATACTGCTTTATTAAGCTCTATGTCATTATATATTGAGAGGTTAGAGATATTAATGCAGTTAATGGTTGTCAGCAAGTTGTATTTATATTGGTGATGATGACTAATTTTTATGATTTATAACTAAAGGCCCTGTGCAGGGTTTTATTCGTGGCTATTAGGGCAGGTCGCATGATTGGCTTTGTCTTATTCAGGGATGGCTTGCTCTATAGTAACACCTCAGCGCACGCTCAAATTTGTGCATAACAGCGTTAAAAAGTGATCATTTATAGGTATAAACTCACATTTTTCGCCTTGTTCTGCCCAAATTTGAATGCAATCTGAACTCTTACAGAGTTCGCTGAGCAGTTACGCCCTATATAGATATAGGCGCTTGAGGGTTGACTGTTTCAAAAAGAGCCGCGCTTTTCTTTCTTAGTAGTAATGAATTGCCGACCACTGTGAGTGAAGATAACCACATGGCGATGCAGGCCCATTCGGGTTTTAAAATGATGCCGTATTCGGGGTAGAGCAAGCCTGCTGCAATGGGAATCATGATTAGGTTGTAGAAAAAGGCCCAAAAGAAATTTTGTTTTATTGTTCTTAGCGTCATTCTGCCCAGTTCTATGGAGCGAACGACATCCATTAAGGTGTTATTGACCAAGATAATATCGCCGGTTTCTTTCGCAACATCTGCCCCAGAGCCGATGGCAAGGCCTATATCCGCTTGAGCTAATGCGGGTGCATCGTTGATACCATCACCCACCATCGCTACCCTAAAGCCTTTGTTCTGCCAAGCTTTGACCTGACTAATTTTATCCTCAGGTTTTACTTCTGCCTGATAGTGTTCGATGCCCGCTTGTTTGGCAATTTCTTTCACTGCGATAGCGTTGTCACCGGAGATTAAGCCAGTTTTTATCGAGAGGGATTTTATTCGTTTTATGGCTTGCGCAGAATCAGGTTTAATCCGGTCAGATAGAGTGAGGGCACCTAGTAAGGTGTTATCTTCGGCGATGTATACAAGGCTATGGCCGTGTGTTTCGTAAGTTTTAAGCTGTTCTGCTAGTAGATGTAAGCTCTTTTTATCTTCGCTGACAAATTCTGCTTTGCCGATTTTGATGCATTTTCCATTGATCATTGCCTGTGTCCCCTGGCCTTGTATTTCCATTACCTCCTGGGTGTTAAGCAGCACAATTGATTGATTATTAGCCGCTTCGACTAAGGCCTTTGCTAGGGGGTGACTGGAGTGGGTCTCTATGCTGGCGGCTATTTTTAACAGCTCCTCCTTATTACGTCCGCTGACTGGAATAATGTGTACCAGTTCAGGGTGTCCCTCCGTGATGGTGCCTGTTTTGTCAAAAAGGATAACGTCTAGTTTTGAAATGTTTTCTAGCAAGGAGCCCTTTTTAAATAAAATTCCACGTCGTAAAGCTGCAGCGCTGCCCACCATGATAGCGGTGGGCGTGGCAAGACCAAGAGCGCATGGGCAGGCAATGACGAGAACGGCGATCATTAGCTGGAATGAAAATAAAAAACGATCACTTTCGCGGCTGATTTCAATAGGAAGGAAATACCAAACACAAAATGTGAGAACCGCAGACAGCACCACCAAAGGGACGAAGTAGTTGGAAATTTGATCTGCAAGCCTTTGGATGGGGGCTTTGTCTGTTTGTGCTTCTTCCACCATGGAAATAATTTGTGCTAGTAAGGTGTCTTTTCCTACTCGTTCGGCTCGTAATGTAATAAGACCACTTTGATTAATAGTGGCACCGGCAAGAGAATCACCGAGTTTTTTTTCAACCGGCATGGGTTCGCCAGTAAGAAGAGATTCGTCAACAGAAGTGATACCTTCTGTTAATACGCCATCCACGGGGATTTTTTCTCCAGGCTGAACCTGGATGAAGTCGCCAACGACGATTTCGCTTAATGGCACGAGTTCTGAGCGACCATTGATGATTTTTCGGGCTTTATTTGCCTGCAGAGAAAGAAGTTTTTCCAGCGCGGCACTGGTTTTAGATTTTGCACTGCTTTCCAATAATTTCCCTAACAGAATAAATGTAATAATTAATGTCGAGCTGTCAAAAAAAGTGTGGGCCATTGGGTCAATAAATAAAAACGAGTAAGCACTATAGAAATAGGCCGCGCTGATTCCCAGGCTTACCAAAACATCCATGTTGGTAGATTTATTTTTTAAGGAGTAATACGCGCCTCTATAAAAATAGAGACCAGGGCCAAACTGAACTAAAGACGCAAGAATAAAAAGTATTAAATTAGTTTGGCTGTGTGCAAAAGGACTGAGGTAGGTCAGCCCGAGCACTGGCAGCGCGAAGGCGGCGGCGAAAATAAATAGCCTTTTTTCCTTGCTGGTGTTGTTTTTTATGGGTGTCGTGCCACCGTCTTTCATACTGAACGCTTGATAACCCGCTGTAGATATATGATTAATGATTTCATTTGGGGAGAGTTGCGTGTCATCATATTCCACCGTACAACGTTTTAATGGAAAGTTTACATTTACCTTAAATATACCAGTGGTTTTCTTTAATACTTTTTCGATGGTGTTGGCGCAATTTGCACAGGTCATGCCTTCTACAGAAAGACTTATTGCCGTGTTTTTTTTATCGGTACTTGAAACGTTTGCATCATTTTTGTTTTCTAAATCGGTTTGTTTATCTACTTCTTGTGGAGTAAGAAAAAAATCTTCTTCGAGAATCGCATGTTCGAATATTTCTCTGCTTGTCGTATTTTCATTGTAATACACCTTTGCAGATTTATCTTCGAGTGAAACAGAAACCTCTGTTACGCCATTGATACGCTTGAGTGCGTTCGTGACCGCTTTGACGCAGTGTTGGCAGGTCATACCGTAAACCGAGAGGACTTCTGTTTTCATTATCTACTCCGAAATAAGCGCTATTGGGGGTGAGCTTACCTTAATATTTTTTTATTCTTGGATGTTAAAATCATATTCCTTTAAGGCGGATTTAAGGGCTGAGATATTGGTGTCTTCCAAACAGTAAAAGCTGACACGTTTAGATTCCAAATCTACTTCGACTTTTTCTATCGATGCGTCTTCTGAAAGGATTTTTTTAACCCGCTTTACGCAGTTTTGACAAGACATTCCATCAACAAGAAGTGTTTTTTCAATTTTTTGGGGTGACATGGTTTGATCTCTATTTATAGGGTTTATAGGTAGAATCTTTGTAATTCAGATGTCTGAGCACCTCTAACAATGTAGCCACACTATTTTTAGAGCTGCCCATCGGTATTATTTTGAGCACGCTTGTGAAATTTAAATAAGGTATTTATTAGCTCATCGGTTTTTTGTTCCGTATCGCCGTTTTTAATAGATTCGGTGACGCAGGTCTCGACGTGGTTGCGGAGAAGGAGTTGTGCTACGCCATCCAGTGCGCGTTCAGCGGCGGTTACTTGGTTGATTACGTCAATGCAATATTTTTCTTCATCCACCATTTTAGCAATGCCGCGAATTTGTCCTTCGATGCGTTTTAAGCGGGAAAGGGTGTTTTCTTTTATTTTAGGTTTGATCACAGCGTGGCAGCCTCATAACGTAACTATTAAATAACTATACCCCGGTAGGGTATGGTTATCAATGTAAAAGGGTCTGGTTGTTTTTTCATGTTAGGAGGTGGCTACTTAGCGAACTCTATAATTGTTCAAATTTGAGCGTGATCTGGATTGATAGTTGGTTTAGCAAGGAGCGCCCACCGTTTAGAGTGGGCGCTCTGAGACTATACGGGCGCTTAAGCGTTTATGGCATCCTTATTCTCTTCTGGAATGACAACTTCAGGACAAGTCTGAAATGTAAAAGGCTTGTCACCGACTTTTTCAATCAAACCTTGCTTTTCAAGGCAGTTGAAAATAGCAAATACTTGCCCAGCTAGAAGCGATATCATCATTGGGTTGCGTTTTTTATTCAATACGCCTGGTATAGCTTCAAAGGCATTTTGCGGAGCCTCGGTTAAATATTTTACTGCGCGATCAAGGCGAATCTGGTTAAAGTTAAGAATGGCGTCAATGCGTTTGTTAACATTTTCAAGAGTGCCACCATGTGCTGGATATATCACTTTAATGGAGTGGGTTTTATAGTGATTTAAAGAATCCATATAGGACTGAAGCGGGTTTAATTCCGAACCCCACCAGATGCTTACATTGGGGAAGATGGAGGTGAGCACTTGGTCTCCTGATATCATAATGCCGTCTTTCTCACAAAACAGGGCCGCGTTATGGGGAGTATGGCCATAGCCATCTACCGTCTTCCAGGTTCGCCCTCCAATGTCCATGCTAAAACCTTCATTGAATGTTTCAACATTTAACTCATCTAGATCAGGGCAACCGTATTTGAAACCATCTTGCATGGCATACACGGCGTTGAGGCTGTCTTCTGGCACACCCCAACTGGTGAAAAATTCAGCGACGGAATCTCTGTTGTCACTGGCACCACGCCACATACGCTGCACAGCATCCACCTCGTTTCCCGGCATAACGATGGGCGCGCCAGTATTTTCCTGCAGCCATTTTGCGCCACCGACATGATCTGGGTGTGCATGAGTAAGATAAATGCGCTCTACACCCTTGGCTCCCAGGGGGGAATCCAGCAGCATTTGCCAGTTTTTGTAACAGTCTTCAGAGGGAATGCCGGTATCCACGATGGTTAAGCCCTTATCCCCCTCAATTAAATAACAATTGATATGGTCTGGGTTGTGTAACATCGGCTGCCTGAGGACATGCAGCCCTTCGGCGATCTCAGTGATTTCACCCATAGGAAATGCGTCGGCAACGAGGTAGTTATTTGTGGACATAGAGGTAAACCTTACAGCAAGTAGTTGTTTGTAATCACTTTCAGGCGCATCTTTCTTGCGCCTATGTTAACGATTATTGTTTTCTCTTTGTGATCTTTGTTGGCCAATCACAAGGTTAATTGAGCCATTGTCATTTCACGAAACCGGTGATTATCGATCAAATACCTTTAAAAAGGTAGTATTAGGCGATTGAAGCAGGGCGCTTGTTTTGAAATACTTACTTCTTTAGCCACTTCGGGTGGGTCAATCGTTATTCTAGAGTCGCAAAATAAACTGGGAGAAAAAATGGATTTTCAGTGCTTTAAACTAATTCAGGATAATGGGGTGGCTCATCTGGAGCTAAGTAGACCAGAAAAACGAAACTCAATGATTCCGGAGTTCTGGAAAGAGCTGCCAGCACTCGTTAGGAAGCTTGATTCAGAGGGGGAGACGCGGGTTCTGCTTATATCTTCTCAGGGGAAGCATTTTTGCTCAGGGATGGACTTGAGCGTTTTCTCTGACCCATCTTTACAGGATAAGAGTTTGGAAATAGGGCGGCAGCGGGAAAAATTCCGGCATTTTGTTGAAGGTCTGCAAGATGCATTTACTGCACTGGAGCAAGCCCGCTTTCCCGTTTTGTGTGCCGTGCAGGGAGCATGTATTGGCGGTGCTTTAGATTTACTTGCTGCGAGTGACTGCGTTTACTGTAGTGAAGATGCGTACTTTACGATTGCAGAAACCAATATTGGACTTGTGGCTGATTTGGGTACGCTGCAAAGGCTTCCTCATATGATTCCCTTGGGGGTTTTAAAGGAAATGGCTTACACAGGGCGTAAGGTTGATGCCCAAGAAGCGAAACGAATTGGCCTTGTTAACAATGTTTACGAAAATGCTAATGCGCTTGTGGAAGGGGTGCTGGAAATTGCCCGTTCGATAGCGGGTCATTCGCCTTTGGTGGTAAGTGGTTGCAAAGAGATGATTAATTATAGCCGTGACCATAGTGTGGCGGACAGTCTGCGTTTTATGTCTACTTGGCAAGCTGCGATGTTTCATGGCAGCGATATGATGGAGGCATTTGGGGCGAAGGCAAAAAAAGAGCAAGCTCAATTTCAGTCAAATGCGGTTAAAAAAGATATTTTTCAGGGAGATAGTTAATACCAGAATAGCCCAGCGTGGGCCTCGAACCGTTAATCCATATGAATACGGATAAGCGGCTTAATTAGCACTATTAAGCGACAAAGTTTTTCAATAAAAAAGCCGAGCGACTTTATAAGTAGCTCGGCTTTTTTGGCTGTCAGTAGCCAGCCATCAGTGCTTTTGTATACGCCTTAATCAGCGCTCAATTTTAAATGATACATCCCGGGGGTGATCATCAATAAGGGTTTAATGTAATAAGGATAGTGACGTGTAAGAGGGGTATCCCATCGATCGCGATATTGATTTAGATAATAAAATGCCCCAAGCATATGTGAATTCTTGATTCGGTTTATGGTGTAGGCGCCCCATACTCCCCATTTTATGCCGATTTTTTTGAAACGACGAAAACGAAAGAAATTTGATACCGTATCAAAAACCAATTCTGATTCAGGAAACTCGTTAGCCATTTTGCTAATGAGGTCTTGAATTTCAGAATGTTCAAAATAAATAAACATGCCGCCAGACATAATAAAGATGCCTTTGTCACGGCGCTTGATTTCTTTAAACCAGGTCGGATCAAAAGCCGAGCAGGAGATAAATTTGAGGCGATCCGTTTCATCAATGAATTGACGGCGTAGTTCAATGCTGTCGGCTAAATCTATGTCGTACCAATGAATTTTTCCGTTATCTACACGAAAGAACGTTGTATCTAAGCCTGCTCCGAGGTTAATAATCGTGGCTTCAGGGTTTTTCTCAATAAACTCTTTGATGAGGTGGTCAAATGTAGCGGCGCGTATGGGAAAAGCAAGGCCATCGCCATCAAAGCTTTTTGCTAGTTCGTTAAAGTCATAGTCTATTTGGTCTATCACATTTTTCGCCATTTCATCTCGAACGATGGGATCTGGCTGGCTTAGTTCTAATGACCGGTAAAAAAGAGGGATAAGCATGGTTTCTTGTACGGGGCCGAGCTTTACCTTTACTGTGTTATTGGTTGACATGACTACCTACTGCGCAAGTGTTGGTGGTATTTACAGAGAATCTACCAAGGCTATGGAGCCTAAGATAATAACTCATCCATGAGGGGTTTCGTAAAACACCGTATCATACCTGAAAAAGAGGGGAATGCTACCAGTCGAATAGCTGTTTCGGCCGTTCGATTGGTAGTGTAAGTGATTAATTTGGCAGGCGTTTTATTTCAGGCTTGAAAAGCTGGTAGAACTGAGGGATTTGTTTCAAGCCTTGACGTGCCGCTTGTTGTGATGGGTAGGTGGCGTAGTAAATGGAGTAATGCGTGTCATAACCCTTGAGTTGAGTGCGGTAAGGAAGGTCTCGTAGGCCACTGTAACTGCGATGGGCTGCAAATTCGGCATGACTTCTGGCATATAAAAGCCGTATGCCATATTGGTCGTTATTTTCAAAAATTTGCTGATCTAGTTTCCTATTGGGTCGAAGCGTGGAAAGAGTTTCTACATGATGGCTTGGCTCTCCTGTTTGAGTGGAGCTTGTTTGGTTTTTTTTCTGGTGTGTGATATTGCCCAATTTTTTTCCGGTATTTGGTGTGTTCGCGGTAATAAATACGGATTCCACATCTGATGCTAAAGGGTTATTAGCGTTTACACTGGCATTGGCTCTAATAAGGCTGCTCATAAGTTCTCCATATGCAATATGAGTTTGTATTTCAAGCGAGCATAAACGTATGTTGTTGAGTACGTTTTCATGATCTTGAAGGATGCTAACGTTGAGCCTCGGTGTAAGAGTTTTTTGAAGATTTACTTGTTGCATGAGTGTTTTGATTTCATCGTAACGATTGGCGTAGTCCAATATTGCGATACGAAGTCGTGCCATCATTGCTATTTCAAAAAGTTGTTCGCGTTTTATTTTATGGTTTTTACTTTCCTTTGTGTAATTGACGCCTCGCGGTGTGGATTGTGTTTCCGTATGGATGTTTATCGCAGCACTTTTTAATTCCTTAATAAGAATTTTTGAAGATTCATTCCATGTTTCTAACGCTGGCGATTCTTCTGCTGCATTTATAGGTATCCGGTAGGCATAACTTGGAAAATATAAGTCCCATAAGTGTTCATAGTTTTCTGATTCAATATTACTTCCTGTGTTATGTGTCAATGTATTTTCAAGGCTGTTCATCATTATATTAATAATGTGTGGGTGCTTCATGATTACATCATGGGGTGCTGGTATTTGGGTGTAAAAGTGTGCTTTTAATTTATTTGTTCTATTTTTTGCACCTTTCGTTGAAAGGTTTAATGATTGCGCGTTTGAGTCAATGATTTTATAAAGTTGATCTAAGCTCGCCAGTTGTTGTTCAATTTCAAGTAAGGATGTGGCATTTTTAACGGTTTGTGGTAAACGGCGTAATGCGAGAACTGAATGTTTGATAAGCTGCTGGCGTCGAGCAAATTTTTGTTTCGTTGCTGCGCCATAAAAGTTAGTGGTGAAGTTTGTGGCAATAAGGGTGTTCTGGTTCATTTGTATAAAACTGGCAACTGTTTTATTTTCCTTTAAACTGATTGCGTTGGAGCTGGATTTTCGTGTTCCCGTTAGTACATCGTATAAACCCATATCCAGAGTGTGCCAGCTTTTTGTGAGTTCCTGTGTGCTTGTGTCGTTGCTGTAATCGATAGTGCTAGAATGCCCTCGCTGATAGGTTTGAGAGTCACGTTTTGTGGCGGCAAAATCTAAGGCCACTTGCCTTGCTTCGGGCTGCGTGAGAAGGGTTGTTAGTCCGTCCTCATAGTTTAGGCGTGGGTGACTGATGCTTCTGGGTGATGCATCAGATGCCGGAGTCGGGATATTGCTGCAGCCACTGCCAATGATCACAAGGGTCATCAAGGCGGGTATCAGGCTGTTTTTTAATGCAGTTTTCGAGAGCTTGGCCATAAAATAGTATTTTTCGCTATGGTTGTGCCTATGATGAGGTTCTTATGGGCAGCTCTAAAAATGCACTTTTTCCGCGATAGCCGCGTCAGTTCCGTATTCGAATCCTCATGTATACCTTATACACTGTGGTTCTCCGTGCGGTACTTCCTTGCTCTCACGAAAAAATTACTATTTTTAGAGCTGCCTATTGGTTTATATCGGCCAGTTCGCTCAAAAGTGAAGGGAGCAACTTCTTAAGGGGCTCTCTACAGTCTAGAAGATTTTATAGTCCTTATTTAGTTTGTCGGTTTTCTTAGTTAGTTGATGAGTGTTTTCCATTCGGTAAGTTTGTTTACGCAAGGGCTTATTTAGCCTCTTGCGGTTAAAGGAGTGTGTTTTATGGGTGCTACCTTGGGTCTTGTCGAGGAATTGGTGCAAAATTATGAGCTTCCCGACGTGGGAATCAGCATTAGCGAATTAGGGGGGCAGTTTCAAGTGGTGCTAGAGAGTGGCCGCTGTGATGTGGAAATTACTTTAGATTTCCCTTCGGATGGCATTCGCCCTCTTGTTGTTAAAGACCTGCAGAGAGAAATAAAAACACTGCTTAATGTGGAAAACGTTACTATTTCTGTACGCTCAACGATTTTCTCCCATTCACCATGTGGAGATAAGTCTCCGATGGCGAACGTGAAAAATATTATTGCCGTAGCATCGGGTAAAGGGGGCGTAGGCAAGTCAACCACCAGCGTGAATCTGGCTCTGGCGCTGACTCAAGAAGGCGCACGCGTGGGTATTCTCGATGCAGACATCTACGGGCCGAGTATTCCTATGATGCTGGGCATCGGTGATGATATTCGCCCCGAGCAGATTGACGGTAAATATTTTAAACCCATTACTCGGTATGGTGTTCAATCCCTTTCTATGGGGAACCTGGTGACTGAAAATACACCGATAGTATGGCGCGGCCCTAAAGCGAGTGGTGCCTTGCTGCAGCTTTGCCAGCAAACCGTTTGGGACGACCTTGATTATCTCATCATTGATTTGCCACCGGGCACAGGGGATATCCAGCTAACCCTTGCACAGCAGATTCCGGTTACCGGTGCGGTGGTGGTTACGACGCCGCAAGATATCGCTCTTCTTGATGCAAAAAAGCCATAGAAATGTTCGCCAAGGTGCATATACCAATATTGGGTGTTGTGGAGAATATGAGCGTGCACACCTGTAGTCAGTGTGGGCATGAAGAGCATATATTTGGCGAGCAGGGCGGCTCTCGAATTGCTGAGACTTATGACACTGTCTTGCTAGGTGCGCTGCCCCTTGCTCTTTCTATACGTGAGCAAGTCGATGGCGGTTGTCCTACCGTTATCGCTGAGCCAGACGGTGAGATTGCCCAAGCATATCGTTTGATTGCTAAAAGGACTGCTTTAGGAATTTCCTTGATGGAGAAAAGCAAGGTAATCCCAGTCGCTTCGTGATATAAAAAAGCACTGTAACTATTCAGCTCACGCTTAAATTCACGCGCAAGCTGGATAATTACTGCGTAAGCAATAAAAATAATATGGGATCAGGGATTTTAACAAATAGTTATCTTGTCTTTGATCAAAAGATTTAAAAAGGGATTTTAATCATGCAAAATATATTAACCGATATGGTGGGTAAAACCTGTCTTGTGACTGGGGCTAATGCTGGGATTGGCTTTGAAACTGCCAAGGGTTTGGCGACATTAGGCGCTGACCTGATTCTTGTCTGCAGAGATAGCCATCGTGGTGAAGAAGCGCGTAAGCAGCTTATTCAGGATACCGGCAATGACCGTATCGACCTTTTAATTGCTGATATGTCTCTAATGGATTCAGTGCGGAACTTAGCCGATCAGGTGAATCAAAATTACCCCCATCTTCATGTATTAATCAATAATGCAGGCGTGATGTTATCCAAGCGGCAACTCACCGCAGAGGGTTATGAAATTCAGTATGCCGTACACCATCTTGGCCCCTTTCTGTTGACGCACTTGCTACTTGATAAGTTAAAGGCAAGTAGTCCGGCGCGCATTATTAATATCACCTCAAAAATGCATACAATGAACTCGATTGATTTTGATAACCTGCAGGCTGAGAAAAAATTTGGACCTTTTAAAACCTATGCAGCATCAAAATTGGCAAACATTATGTTTACCTATTCCTTGGCAGAACGTCTAGAGGGAACAGGTGTAACAGTCAACTGCCTTCACCCTGGTGTTATCGGTTCCAATATTGGTTCTACGCCGGGTTTTATTAAAGTTTTCATGAAGTCTCCGCACAAAGGCGCTGAAACGCCTCTTTATTTGGCCAGCGCTCCAGAGCTGGAAGTAATGAACGGTAAGTATTTTATGGATAAAAAACCGCTTGCTTCATCGGAGGAAAGCTACGATAAAACAGTGGCGGCCAAGCTTTGGGATCTTAGCATGGTGCAAACAGGGCTTAAGGAAAGGAAAGTAGAATCTGCCGCATAAAGGAGATTCCACTGTAACACCTCAGCGAACTCTGTAGCTGTTCAGATTGCGTTTAAATGCGAGCAGAGCAAGGCGACAAATGTGAGCATGATCTGAATAGTTACATTCCACTTTTCGTTAAGAGGGTGTTTCTTTGGGGCTGTTTTGTTTCTCGCTTATCAGCCTTTTAAATATTGAAGAACCTCCACTAAGTCATTTTTCCAATTAGGAGTTTCAACTTTTAGGCGGCTTTTTGTGAGCTGCATTGAAAGCCGCGAATTAGCCGGACGTTTCGCCAATGTGGGGTAGTCTTCGGTATTAATGGGTAATACCTTCACATCGTGGTCTAGCAGGCCCAGCTTCTTCCCTTCGCTAAAAATGCTTTGTGCAAATTCAAACCAAGTGCTTTCGGGGGAGCCGGTGAAATGATAAGTACCCCATGGCAAGTTTTTATCCTGTTCATAACGATCACACAATTCAAGCAAGCAAGCCGCGATGCTGTGAGCCGATGTTGGTGCGCCTTGTTGATCAGCGACCACCTTGAGTTCATCCCGGTCGCTCCCTATACGAAGTATGGTTTTTACAAAGTTATTTCCGTGACGCCCGAAAACCCAGCTAGTGCGTAAGATAATGTGCTGGCTGAGTTCATTTCTTAAGTATTCTTCGCCTTCCCATTTGCTGAGCCCGTAAACGCTTTGGGGGGCAGGAGCATCATCAACTTCATAGGGCGTGCTTTTTTCTCCATCGAAAACATAGTCGGTAGAAATATGCAGCAGAGGGATGCCATGTTTATTACACGCTTGTGCCAAGAAGAGGGTGCCATCTCGGTTCACTTTATACGCTATCTCATGATCTTCTTCCGCTTTATCAACGGCGGTGTAGGCGGCAGCATTAATAACGATATCTGGCGAATGGTGCTCTATCGCTTTATGGATGCTTTCCTCGTGAGTGATATCGAGTTGGTCGCGGGTAAGCGGAATGAGTTGGTGGGATGTGCTTTTTGCGAGGCGTATTATTTCCCAGCCGACTTGCCCGTCCATCCCCCCCGTTAATAATATTTTCATAGCGTTAACTCGGTAAAAGGTAGGCCTGCTTTGTCCTTTTCTGAAAGCAAAGGAGTGTCTATGGGCCAGTCTATGTTTACACTGGAATCATTCCATATCAAGCAGCCTTCATCAGAAGGGGCATAGTATTCAGTGCACTTGTATTCAAAGTCAGCAAGCTCAGAGAGAACGACAAAACCGTGGGCCAGCCCAGGTGGCACCCAAAATTGACGCTTGTTTTCTTCAGATAAAATGACACCGCTCCATTGGCCGTAGGTGGGTGAATCTTTGCGAATATCCACGGCGACATCGAAAACTTCGCCTTTAACGACTCTTACAAGCTTTCCCTGGGGGTGCGTTTTTTGAAAGTGTAGGCCTCTGAGTACGCCTTTGGATGATCGGGAATGGTTGTCTTGTACAAAGGGCAGTTCTATACCGGCCATTTCCTGATAACGTTCAGCTTGGAATGTTTCTAGAAAGAAGCCTCTTTCATCACCAAAAATTTTTGGCTCGATGATTTTTACATCATTAATCTGTGTATCTATTACTTTCATTTTAACGGTACTCTTAGCAATATCCGTTGAGGATTTTACGCAGGTATTCGCCGTAACCGGTTTTTTTCAGTGCATCTGCTTTTTTCGCAAGTTGCTCTTTGCTTATCCAGTCATTCTGGAAGGCTATTTCCTCAAGGCACGCAACTTTCAAACCTTGACGGTGCTCCACAGTTTGCACGAATTGGCTGGCATCCAGTAGCGAG
>JAESUE010000044.1 GCA_016763235.1 Pseudomonadales bacterium | reverse complement strand
GTTGATCCAGAAAGAGAGCGTATTTCACTTGGCGTTAAGCAATTGATTGCTGATCCATTCTTGAACTATGTTTCAGTGAACGAGAAGGGTGCTATCGTTAAGGGCATCGTGAAGGAAGTTGATGCAAAAGCTGCAATTATTGAACTAGTAGGTGGCGAAGATAACGTAGACGGAATCTTGAAGGCTTCTGAAATTAGTCGTGATCGAGTTGAAGATGCAAGCACACGCCTGAAAGTAGGCGAAGAGGTTGAAGCTAAAATTACTGGTGTCGACCGCAAGAATCGTGTGATCAACTTGTCTATCAAGGCGAAAGATAACGCTGATGAAAAGGCAGCAGTCTCAGAGCATAAGGAGCAAGAAGAATCTGCTCCTAAAACTGTGGGTGATTTGATCAAAGCCCAAATGGGTAAATAAGCGAAACTGTTAGGAGGTTCAATCGCTAATTATCAGCTATAGTTTGTGATTGAACCTTTGCTAAAACTTGTTACCCTTGGAGCCAGCGGAATGGCAATAACGAAGTCTGATCTAATTGAACGCTTAACAGTAAAGCAGCCTCAGTTTACTTCTAAAGATGTTGAACTGGTCGTGAAGACATTGTTGGAAGATATGTCCGAAAGGTTGGCAACAGGTGGTCGCATTGAAATACGAGGCTTTGGTAGTTTCTCATTACACTATCGCGAGTCCCGAGTAGGTCGTAACCCAAAGACGGGTGAGCAGGTAGAGTTAACTGGCAAGTACGTTCCTCATTTTAAGCCTGGGAAGGAGCTGCGAGAGAGGGTTGATTCCTCAAAATAAGCTTGTTATCGTCTAGCCCTCTTTCTGAAGAGGTCTATCTCCACGTTCCAAGAAGTTTTTTATCGCGGCATGTGTTCTGTTGTAAAATATCTTCTTAGATAGTCACTATTCAGTTCACGCTAAAATTTGTGCATAACGGTGTTAAAAAATGATCATTTATGCGTATAAAGTCACATCTTCCGCCTTGTTCTGCTCAAATTTGAACGCAATCTGAATCGTTACCTTAGATAAAGCGACATTTTCTATGTGTGCGGGAATCTTTACGGTTGTCTATTTTTAAATACGCTCGTCATTCGGAGCAGGTACATGAAAACCCTTTCTTTTTTTGTCATAATTATCACTTTACTCTCTTCCGTCATTTTGGCTATTGCCAATCCAGAACAAGTCACACTGTGGGTAGGTTTTTCCGAAGTTAAAGCTACTAACGGGCAATTGCTGGTGTACGCATTTTCTTGCGGAGCTGCTATTGGTTTAGCTGCAATGTTATTTTCACTCATTGCTAGTCAAGTTAAAGTGGGTTTTTTGCAGCACCGTGTAGAGAACCTTCAGTCTGAACTAGATAGTATTAAGAGAAATGGCTTGAGTGAAAACGTTTAGATTAGTCGTGTTTTTCTTTTATACGCCCACCTTTTAAGAGATTCGCACTTGTGTCAGACCCAAAAATTCTTATTGCCCTTGATTATCCTAGTGCCAAGCAGGCGCTTCAGCTTGCGGAAAAACTGGAGCCTAGGGAATGTCGATTAAAAGTTGGAAAAGAGCTGTATACGTCTGCTGGGCCAAGTATTGTTAAAGACTTACAAAGCCTTGGGTTTGATATTTTTCTGGACCTTAAATTTCACGATATCCCAAATACTACGGCAAAAGCTTGTGCTATGGCTGCAGAATTAGGTGTGTGGATGTTGAACGTGCACGCATCAGGCGGCAGAGCAATGATGGAACGGTGTGTTGATGAGCTTCGTGGGTTTGGTGCAGAGAAGCCCTATTTGCTTGGAGTGACTGTTCTTACTAGTCTCAGTGAGTCTGAATTAAAAGAAGTAGGGGTCTCTCGTAATCCAAATGATCAAGTACTTCTTCTGGCGCAATTGGCACAATCAAGCGGGATGGATGGTGTTGTCTGCTCTGCACAGGAAGCACCGATGTTGCGAAAGCAGATAGGCGATTCTTTTTTATTGGTAACACCTGGAATAAGGCCGAAAACTGCTGAAATTAATGATCAAAAAAGAGTAGCTACTCCTGTGGAAGCACTTTCATCGGGGGTGGACTATCTCGTTATTGGCCGTCCTATCACCCAAGCCTCGGATCCAGGGGCGGCCTTACATGAAATAAATAATGAAATTCAATCGGCGGGGAGTTAAGCGCCTTATTTAGTGCTCCTTTCTGACTTTTTGACCTTGATGTGCATGATAAATATTACCGATTTCCTTGGGTATTATTCCATAAGTTTTTTCCTGTTTATTATTTAAGCTTCTCTTGCCGCTAAAAATGCGGCGAAAAATTTGAATCTCAAGAGAGAAGTAATGATGATTATTGTAAAAAAAATGTTTGTAGTAGTATCTTTGGTTGTTAGTTTGCTGTGCTATTCGGGTTTTACCAGTGCCGAACAGTTAGAGTCAACGCAGGCCGTTAGTATAATGGAAACGATTACATTTAATATTAACTCTGCAGATGCCGAAACTATTTCAGATCTAATGAATGGTGTCGGGCCAAAAAAAGCGCAGGCGATTATAGACTATCGGTCCGCAAATGGACCGTTTGAAAATCTAGATGCTTTGCTTGCTGTAAAAGGGATTGGAAATGTTACAATTTCCAAGAATAAAGAGGTTTTAGTATTTAACTAGAAATTTTTTGGGTCTAAGCGATATGTTGTGGTCGTTTCTAGTCGCGGCTACATCGTCCGCTTGGGCCACTCTGAATTTTGTGAATATAGGCGCTAAAAAGTCTTTGGCTTTTGATGATAATTAGGTGTTGGTTTTGGTGATTTGTTTCTATACAACTTCAGGTTGTCATTTGTGTGAGTTGGCAGCCGTATTGCTGGATGATCCAGATGTTCGCCATAGGGTTCAAGTTGATACCTATGATATTGCAGATGCAGACACTTTGATTGAAAAATACGGGGAAAGAATTCCAGTATTGTTGCGAGCTGATACACAAAATGAGCTTGGTTGGCCGTTTGATCTAGTGATGCTAAAAGAGTTCATAATGGGCGCTGAAGAGTGATCATTTTAGTAACTATTCAGCTCACGCTAAAATTTGAACGCAACCTGAACAGTTGCAGAGTTCGCTGAATAGTTACTCATTTAAAAGCAATAGCTTCATGTTCAATTGACCAGTTTATGACATTATCGATTTCTTCTATTAGTATTTTTATTTCCAACTCTATTTGTTCGTTGCTATTGGGAGATGTATTTAATAGCGCCTCAGTCGTTTGTGCCTGTATTCTCAATCGGGGAACACCGCAATAACGCGCCGCACCGTGCATACTGTGAACGGTGTCCAAAAGAGCATTTTTATCGTTATTCTGCATTAATATTTTTTCTCGATCTTTTTTTATAGAAGAAATAAACTTTTCAAACATTTCTTTTGCTAGTGATACTTTGCCTC
>JAESUE010000043.1 GCA_016763235.1 Pseudomonadales bacterium | reverse complement strand
CGCTTCTCTGGCTTCCTTTATGTCTGCGAATAAAGTATTTCTAAATTCTACGTATTCTTGATAAGTTTCCCCTCGAATCAAAAAAAATGCCCCAAGAAGGCTTGCCATATTCATTAAATAAAATACTTGTGCACTCAGGGATTCCCCTAGAAACAAAGCCGGTGCAGAGATTAAGGCTAAGGCGAGCGTGTAATATTTAAGGATGCTGGCGCATAAAAATGAACCCCTAGTGACTTGAATGTTAATCAAAGAAAAGAGAATGCTCGCGAACAATAAAATCCCCTCCACCTTTGCAGCAGACACATTAAAGTACACATTAAAAACGATAGTAATAGATATCGCCGTGCTAAATATTATGAGCATTGTAGCCGTTACAACATAAGCAACCTGTTTTTTTTTGGGGACGAAGCCAAATGTTTCGTTGTCTTTGTTGTGTGTCATTAGTTGGTAAACTCCTCAAAAACGCCAATAGCAAGGGTGTTGATCGTGCCGGATTGTGCGCTGCCGGTATAGCTCATCGATGCGCCAACGGCATCCTTTAGCTGTAATGTCATTGCTTTGGTGATTTGTGACCCTGTGAAACGCTTGGGGTAACTTCCCGTGTTAATTAAGCGTTTGAGTACGGTATTAGATACACCAGGATGATTCAAACGAATGATATCTTGTGTGAGCCTTTTTCTTTCAGTCCTGCTCAAACCTTGGAGTAATACTTTGGAGCTTTTCAGACTGGTGGCCTGTAGTAGCTTTATTGCCTTTAAGGTGGTGGCGCCAGCTGCTGCTGCGCCAGCAAGAGATGTTATATCGAGAGCCACTGAGGCCGCTTGATACCACTCTTGTGAATCAAGGGCATCATTTTGCTCTGGGTTTGAAATCTCATTGAACGCCCTGTAAAGGCCGTTAGCGCATTGAAATGAGCTGACTACACTCGCCCCCACTGCTAGATAAGCAATGGCTGAGCTTGTGCCACCGGTTAGGGGGATAGCTGTAGTGCTAATACCACAGTCCAGCCCAAAACTGCTGCTCCGCAGTTTAATCCCGAGCCTGCTACTTCACTAACCAGTTTAGATTCCCGGACGTTGCCTTGGCTATGTTTTAGATGAGAGGCGAATTCCTGTTGACCCATTTGTCGTGGTGGCTCTCGTAAAACGACTTTAATTGGGTTGATTTGACAGATGGCCTTAAATTCTCTTAATTCAACAACGGTATAGTTTCTATCGATATAAATTACCGCAGCACCTGCAAGGTGAAGGATGTTGTCTATTTCTTTGAATAATTTTTTCTGATCAATTTCTACAGCCAGTCTATTGATAAGTTGTTGCTCTTTAAAGCTGGTAATACCATTTAAACCCATAACGTTATCCATGTTTAAGAAATGCTCATTAACTACAAAAGTAAGCCCAGCACGAGCGCCTTAGCAAAAAATAGCCGATCATCGTACTTAAGTTTGATTTGAGTGTCTAGAAAACTGCCAATTCTTCCGCCTTTTATTCGCCAGGGTGGGCCAATATTAATGGCCGGAAGTGGGGTATTTTGGCCGACCATTCATCTTAGTCCTAAGGCGGCTAATCTTTGATATTGGCGTGGGAGGTGTCACCGTTTTAGAGAGGAACTATTTCGCTTACGGATGGCTGTCGTAATTCTTCATTGGTGCCGGTAAAAGCAATAGCGGAAAGAAAAAGGGCTTGATGGAGTGCTAAGCGCAGGGTGTCTTTTTGTATAATTGTTGATCTTTTTAAGAGGGCTTTTGATCTGATGTGCTTACATAGCACTTACATGGCGTAACGAGGGGGATTTCTTTCTTATGTAACTGTTTGATTTGTATGGTGGGCCCGGAGTGATTTGAACACTCGACCAATGGATTATGAGTCCACTGCTCTAACCAACTGAGCTACGGGCCCTGAGCAGGTGATTGATCAATCTAGCCAAGAATGGCGTTGATCTTACCGCTGAAGAGCGGCGATTATAACCACTTACGTTCCGCTAGGCCATATGGAAAACACAAGACTTTCGCTTATTGTTAATTCTGCACGCTCAAAGTAAACCCAGTGCCGCCCAGAGAAGTAAGGTTAATTCCGCCAGCTCTACCCATGCACCGAGGGTATCACCGGTAAATCCGCCTAAGCGTTTGAGCAGGTTTTGTTTCATTATTAGGAATAATGCAGCAAGAGCGACCAATGCTGTAATGGCTTGCCACTGGATAAGCAGCAGGGCAATGGCGATGGTCGCGGTGATGCCAATAGCCCAGCTTTTAGATACGGTCTGCATCATGGTCGAGGCGATGCCTTCTTTACGGACGTAAGGTAAGGCAATGAAAAACAGCAGTAATCCGCTGCGGCTAAGTGCTGGAATAACGATCAGGGCCGCTATTTGCGATTGTGAAATCAACATACTGAGGCATAGGAATTTCAGCAGTAAAATCATTATTAGAACGGTTACTGCAATGGGGCCGCTGGTGGGGTCTTTTAGAATAACCAAGGTCTTTTCTCTGTCTCCCAAACCGCCCATCCATGCATCGGCACTGTCAGCTAAGCCGTCAAGATGCAGTGCGCCTGTGAGGCTTATCCATAGGCATAAGAGTAAGCCGGCTTTGAGCAGTGGGGCGTAGGGCAGCGTGTTTGGAAATGTATTAAGAAGGGCGGCGGCGGCCCATAGTAGCAAGCCGATAATCAACCCTACCAAGGGGTAATAAAGGACGGAGCGGCCCATCTCCCGTGCATCGTAATTGGATATTCGAGGTGTGGGCAATATGGTGAGGAATTGTAAGGCGATCCAAAAAGGATTCATGATGAAAAATGTTCCAGCCGACTATTGTGGGTTATCAGCTGGTCGCTTTGTTGCTGGGGGTGATAATAATGCTTCACTTGGCTGTAACATGCGTAAGGGCAGTCGATTGAAAAAAGCGTGCTGGCAGGGCTGTTTAATATGTCGCAGAGAATGCTGCGCAGCACACCGCTATGGGTAACAATCAGAATTCTCTGGTCGAGATGGGTGGTTTTTATTTCGTCGAAAGATGATCGCACCCGTGCTCGAAAGTCATGCACGTTTTCGCCTTCTGGTGGGGTGAACTCGAAGGGGTTGTCGATGTAACGCTGGAAGATTTTAGGGTCTTGCTCTTCAATTTCTTTTGCGCTTAAGCCATCCCACTGGCCAAAGTGAATTTCCCTTAGATTGTTTTCTTTTCTTATCGGGATTTTTAGTTGCTCTGAAACATGTTCTGCAACATTCCAACAGCGCTGCCTAGGAGAGCTAATAATTATGTCCCAGGGCGCTTGCTCGGCACGCAATGTTTCGAGCCGAATTGAATTTTTCATCTGCTGGATTCCCAGCGAGCTCAGTGCGATGTCGGTGGAGCCGAAAAACGCGGGTGGCGCTGCGACTTCGCCGTGACGAAGTAAATCAATGGTGACGCTGCGATGGCTGTGGGTCATTGTTTTTTCGGTTCCAGTTTGTTGTTTAGTTGCCTGCCGAGACATCGGCTTCGGCAAAGGTTGCCATGTTGTTATGCAGTGCACAGGCAGTTTGTAGCAGAGGGAATGCCACTGCAGCGCCGCTCCCTTCGCCTAATCGCATGGCCATATTTAATAGTGGTTTTGCATCCATGGCGTGAAGAATACGTTGGTGGCCGGGTTCTGCCGATTGGTGGGAGAAAATCATCCAAGGGTGAATATCTGGCTGTAATCGACAGGCGATGAGGGCTGAGACGCTACTGATAAAACCATCAACCAGTATCGGAATACCCTTTTGGGCACAACGTATATAGGCTGCGCTCATAGCGGCAATTTCCAATCCGCCGAGCGTTTTTAAAACATCAAGGGGCTTGGATGCGGATGTGAGCCGGTGTTTTTTTATGGCCGCATTGATAACGTCGGCTTTATGTTGCACGCCTGCTGAATCCAAACCTGTGCCGGGGCCAGCAATGCGTGAAGCATCTTCATTCAGTAGTACAGCCGCCAAGGCAGTGGCGCTACTGGTGTTAGCGATGCCCATTTCGCCGGCGATAAACACATCAGCAGGAGCCAGTGCATCAACCACTTCTTTGCCCGCTTGAAGCGCCTGTGCCAGTGTTTCGTCTGTCATCGCGCTTTGTTTTGCGAAGTTGGCGGTGCCGGGGGCGATATTTAGATGGCGAACACCGGGCAAGTCTTCAATGGGGTGGGCCGTACCTAAATTGATAACCTGAAGCGGTGCCTGGAGCGTGTTTGCCAAGACAGAAATTGCAGCGCCTCCGCGACTGAAGTTTCGAATCATCTCACCGGTTACCACTTGGGGGAAAGCGGACACGCCTTCTTCTGTAATACCGTGGTCTGCGGCAAATACAACGATATTGGTTGTTTTAATGCTGGGTTTTTCTTGCCCCTGTAAAGAGGCAAGGGTGATGGCAAGTTCTTCCAGTCGCCCCAGAGAGCCGGGCGGTTTGGTTAGTTGCCCCTGTCGCTGCTGGGCTTTTTCGGCGGAGAGTGCGCAGGGTTTTTGAATAGCATCATTAAGCCAGTTAGTAGGCATGAAATTTCCTTGGGTTTTTCGATGGTTATTTAAGCGCAAGAGGGAGGCCAGCGGCTACAAAGGTCACTTTTTCGCAAAGAGGGGCGAGGGCTTGATGTAACCAGCCGCTCTCGTCCACAAATCGACGATTTAGTTCGCCAGTGGGAATGATACCCATTCCTACCTCGTTGCTGACGAAAATAATGTCACTGCTTAATTTTGGAAGTATTTCCAATAAAGCCGTTTTTTGTTCATCCAGAAGACGAGGGTTTTCGTGGCAAAGTAGATTGCTCACCCAAAGGGTTAGGCAGTCTACCAAGATGCAGTGGTCTGTGGCGTCATGGTCAAAAAGCACCTTGGCGAGACATATCTCTTCTTCAATAAGCTGCCAACTTGAGGGGCGTTGTTGTTGGTGAAGCTGGATGCGCGCTGCCATTTCTTGGTCGCCCGCGGTTGCAGTGGCAAGGTATAAAACCCGCTTGCCGCTGAGGCCGGCTAACTGCTCTGCATAACGACTTTTTCCTGATCGTGCTCCGCCAAGAATTAATTGTTTCATCTTCGGGTTCTTTTTACGTTTTTCGGGGTGGATCAAAGGCGGTATTGTCAACAAAGTGGCTGCGTAAGTAAATGGGGTTTTTGGTCTGGGTTAGGGTTTATGTAAGCAGGTTTATCTCTTTTAGCAGCGCTTGATTATGGGGGGTGTCAAGGTGTAAGCGTTGCGCTTCTTCGCATAAATAAATATTAAGGTATTTCAGTTCAAGATCACGCTGGGCGCGGAAGTCTTGCAGCATAGAGCTATAGTTGTTTGCTGTTCTTTGAGCGATATGGGTGGTGGTTTTTAGTAAAGGCTCTGCTAGGCTTATGCCTTTTTTACTTAGAACAGTTTCTATTTCGCCGCAGATATCCGCCATTTTTTTGTACGCTTCTTTTATCTGCAGAAGTTCGCCGTTTTTACACTCAAATAACACCGTTAGCCCATTGATGGCGCAATTAATGGCGAATTTCTGCCACAAGCGAGGGTGGATATTGTTTTCCCAGAAACAGCGCTGGTTGATGTTCTGTAGCAGGGAGAACTGTGTAAATTGCTGGTTTTTTTGTGCGGGGCCGATCCAGGTTTCACCTTCTCCTGCATGAACCACTGTACAGGAGTCTGTGCGATATGCACCTTCGGTAGTAATGCCTAAAAATAGCGGGTTAAGGGGCATCTTTCGCTGGATTTCTTCCGCTACGCCCATGCCGTTTTGCAGCACTATAAGCCTAGTTTTAGTATTTATGCGGTGGGAAAAGGCATCCAAAGCGAGGAGAGTTTGTTGCGCTTTGGTGGTGATCAGTAAGTGCTTTATTGTTTCTCTATCTGTCTCGCGGGTGCTTAATTGTTGCGGGCGATAAGTAGTACTCCCCGTGTTTTGATAAACGGTTAAGCCCCTGCTCTTTAGTGCTTCCAGCCGTGCCTTGTTGCTTAGCAGTAGCTCGATGGGGATGTCATTGTTCATAAAGCGGCTTGCCCACAGGCTGCCGATGCACCCCAGTCCGAGAATTGCCCATCCGCCAGAGTCTTGTTTGTTCGAGGTCATGAATGTCAGCCGTCTATACTTGAATAATGCAGAGGGATGGAATTATAGGAGTTTGTAGCTTTAATGGCAGCCAAAAAAATTGGGAAGGCCTTCCAAGGTTTGAAAAATCAGCTTGCTAAGGCGCTAGGACTCAGCTCCAAAACCGAGAGTCTAGCCCTTAATGGTGATGCGTTGACAGGCACCATTTTATCAACAGAAAAGGGTGATTTTCTGTTGAAGTGTGTGGGTGAAAGTGCTTATTCGCAAACTTTTAGTGCGGAATTGCAGTCGGCACATGATCACGCTGATCAGCTGCCACGCCTGGCTATAAAACGTATGCATCCCAAGTGGGAAAATAATCGTTCGATACGGGAGCATTTCAGGCAGGAAGTTGAAATTGTTGGAGATTTTTTGCATCCCCAGTTGCCGAGATTACAGTTTAAAGGCGAATTAGCGGATTTGCCTTATTACGCTTATAACTATATTGATGGGGTTCCACTAACGCATCTAATGAAAAAAAAGGAGTTGTATCCACCAGAGCTGGTTTGCGTGCTCGCGCCAGAGCTGATCATAAAGGCCTTGCAACAGTTGCGCTATCTCCACGAGCAGATGCGCTGCGTTGTGCATGGATATATTGGTTTGCGCACTCTTTTACTCACGCCGGAGCATGATCTAAGTATGATTGATTTCGCTTGTGCGTACAGGAAGGATAGAGTGATCGACAATGACTATCGGTGGGTTGTTGACCCTGGTTACTGTTCTCCTGAGCAGGCGCGGCAAGAGCCTTGGGATGAGCGAAGTGACCTTTATCAGCTTGGGGTGGTGTTTTATGAGCTGCTTAGCGCCAAAGTGTGGAACACGGGTGTTACGCCAGAAGAGCAAATGGCTTTTTCGGCACAATTGAAGCCAGTAGAAAAAGATTTTTTGGAGCCGTATGCGTCTCCGGGTATATCGGAGTTTGTTGCGCAGATCTTGCACCCCGATGCAGATGTACGCCCTCAAAGCGCGAGCCTCTGCCTGAAAATCTTGCGAGAGCTGTAATTAACGAACCTTTGCGCTTCCCCAGTGAATCCTTCAAAATGCGTAACTAATCAGCGAACTCTGTAGCGTTTTAGATTGCGTTTAAATGTGAACGTGTCTTTCTAGCAAAAATATCGAGCAGGTTTCAACTTTTTTATTCAGATTGCGAGGGTGTGTATTGCAAGTTTTTCCTGTTGGTGATGAGAGGCTGTTGTTGCACGTTGGCGGCCGGGATGTGGAATGCTCCACCTTTGGTTTGCCTGCTGATCAGGTAAAAGGTATCGCAGTTATTTGTCATCCACACCCATTATTTGGGGGTGCGATGGATAACAAAGTGGTGCATACGCTTTGGCGGGCATTTAAGTCGGTTGGAATCAACGCCCTGCGTTTTAATTTTCGTGGCGTGGGTGGCAGCGATGGTGAACATGATAATGGCGTAGGCGAAACGGAAGACCTCGCAGGAATCATTGCTTGGCTAGCAGCCCAGTTTCCCGGTAAGCCTATTTATCTGGCTGGTTTTCCTTTGGGGCTTTTGTTGCCGCAGCGTATGCCTCCCAAGGTGCTTGCCCGCCTTTGGCGCATTTGTTTTTGCTGGCACCGCCAGTGCATCATTTTAATATGGGCGCGATTCAGAGTTTAAACGTGCCTGTGTCGATTATTATGGGAGAAAAAGATGAGCTGGTGCCAGTAATGGAAGTGCGTCAGTGGGCAGGAGCGCTAAAGACGCCCTCACCGGTACAGCTTCACCCTCTTCCAGAGGCGACACACTTTTTTCATGGTCATCTTGGCCAGCTTAAGAACCTACTGCTTGCAGACCTCGCCGCTAAATGAGCCTTCCGGTCGTCGGTTACGCCTTGATCAAGTCGAGTATTGCCAAGGCTGGGGTGGCAATATAAAGTACGCGCTCAAATTAATTCAGTCCCGTAAGAGTTTCGTCACTTTATGACAGATCAAAAACGCGCATTACCTAACGAAGCCCTCACGCCTGAGCGTTGCTACCAGCGGGCATTAATGCAAGAAGGGTTTCAGCAGGATGCTGCGCAAGCGCAAGCGATTAGCCTGTTGCAAGGCCTGTATGACAGTATTCTTGGTGGCCAGCATAAAAAAGTGAAGTCGAATGTGTCGACTCCCAAGCAACGGCGCTCCCGAGGGATTTTTTCTCGCATAAAGGGTGAGAAAACGTCGCCTGATAAGCCTACGATGAGCGCTCCGCCGGTTCAGGGGATTTATTTTTGGGGTGGAGTGGGGCGAGGCAAGACCTTTTTGATGGATTCCTTCTATGAATGCCTGCCTGGCGAGCGGAAGATGCGTGTCCACTTTCATCGTTTTATGCGGCGAGTGCATGATGAATTAAAGTCCTTGCAGGGGCAGCGGGACCCGCTGAAAATAGTAGGCCGCAGCCTGGCGAATGAGGTAGATATTATCTGCTTCGATGAATTCTTTGTGACCGATATTACCGATGCGATGATTCTTGCCGGTGTATTAGAGGCTATTTTTGATGAAGGTGTGCTATTGGTCGCAACCTCTAATATCGCGCCTGAAAACCTGTATAGAGACGGGTTGCAGCGAGACCGGTTTTTACCCGCCATTGCTTTACTTCAGCGGCATCAGCAGGTTTTCAACCTCGATGGTGGTATTGATTATCGACTGCGCGCCTTGGAAAGAGCTGAGATTTATCATTTCCCATTGGATGAGGCGGCTGGTGTAAGCCTGAGGAGTAGTTTTTTTGCATTGGCCCCAGAGCATGGGGTAGAGGGGGCGCAAATAGATATAGAGGGGCGGCCTATAGACACTGTTCGATGGGCTGACGGGGTTTTGTGGTGTGAGTTTGAGGCCTTGTGCGATGGTCCGCGCAGTCAAAATGACTATATAGAACTGGCCCGTATTTATGGGGCCGTATTGGTGGCGAATGTCCCTCAATTCTGTGGTAAAAACGATGACCAGGCACGCCGGTTTATTAGTTTGGTCGATGAATTCTATGATCGAAACGTGAAACTGGTTATGTCAGCGGCATGTGATATAGAGGAGCTTTACGCCAAAGGGCGGCTGGAATTTGAATTTCTGCGAACAAAAAGTCGCCTTTTGGAAATGCAGTCTCATGAGTATCTAGAAACACCGCATCTTCCCTAATTTGAAGCTATGCTGTATCTGGCGTGAAAAAGACGCCTGATGATCTTGAAAATACTTTTGTGGTCATGTAAGATTCGCGCTCTTAAATTCGGGCATTTCTTCTCGAAATGTGTGTTTTAGGTCCCGATATTGTGTTTGAGGCAAGTTAAATGAAAACATATAGTGCAAAGCCGGAAACGGTAAAAAGAGTTTGGCTGGTAGTGGATGCGGCTGATAAAACTCTTGGGCGCTTAGCGACAGAAATTGCATCTCGTCTTCGTGGCAAGCATAAGCCTGAATATACTCCACACGTTGATACAGGTGATTACATTGTTGTTGTGAACGCCGAAAAAGTGAGCGTAACTGGTAAAAAGCGCAAAGATAAAATCTATTATCGCTACAGCGGTTACATTGGTGGCATGAAAGAAACAAGCTTTGAGAAGTTGATTGAAACGCATCCAGAGCGTGTTATCGAGCTAGCGGTAAAAGGAATGCTACCAAAGAATCCTTTAGGCCGTGCAATGTATCGAAAATTAAAAGTTTATGCTGGTACTGAGCATCCTCATACCGCTCAGCAGCCGAAAGAATTGGCCATTTAAGGAAGGTTATTGTGGAAACAAATTACGGCACGGGTCGACGTAAAACTTCTACAGCAAGGGTGTTCATGAAGCCTGGTAGCGGGAAAATTTCAATTAACAATCGCACTCTTGAAGAGTATTTTGGTCGTGAGACCTCTCGTATGGTTGTGCGCCAGCCCCTAGAACTTGTCGAAATGAGTGACAAGTTTGATCTGAGCATTACTGTTAAAGGTGGTGGTCCAGGTGGTCAGGCAGGAGCAATTCGTCACGGTGTTACTCGTGCGTTGATGGATTATGACGAGTCTCTTCGTCCACCTCTGCGACAGGCAGGCTGGGTAACAAGAGATGCGAGAGAAGTTGAACGTAAGAAGGTTGGCCTGAGAAAAGCGCGTAAGCGTCCACAGTTCTCCAAGCGTTAATTTTTTTGTGCTGTG
>JAESUE010000042.1 GCA_016763235.1 Pseudomonadales bacterium | reverse complement strand
TAACTGTTCAGATTGCGTTCAAATTTGAGCAGAACAAAGCGAAAAACGTGCGTTTATACAAATAAATGATCATTTTTTAACGCTGTTACGCACGAATTTGAGCGTGAGCTGAGTCCTTACAAATGAGGGACCTTATGCCGACACCACACACTTGCCTTTATTTCTGAATGACGAAATTTGTAAACAGTAAATCCTTAACCAAAGGGTCTCCTTCCTCCTCCTCCAGCACTTTTTGAACCGCTATTAAAGCCTGCTGGCGAAGACCCTCTTTACCTTCCCGAGTTGTTAGCGCCTCCTCATTTTGTTGGCTAAATAAGGAAACAAGCTCGCTGCGGATATAAGGTATATGCCACTCAACTCTTTCTACATTTGCAGTTACCACACGTAGGGAGATATCCGACCTAAAATAACGCAACTTACCGATCCCACCGTAGTTAGTAATGATGGATGGTTTTATCTCCAAATAGGAACTGCTTACCTTTTCACCCTCTTCTGCTTGTGCTGCTGTCACCAGCACGAAAAAACCCAACAAAAAGACAACTATTTTCCGCATATTAATCCCCAACTGGCACTCCAAATGAAACGTAACACCTCAGCGAACTCTATAAGAGTTCAGATTGCGTTCAAATTTGAGCAAAACAAGGCGAAAAATGTAAGTTTATACCTATAAATGATCATTTTTTAACGCCATTATGCATGAACTTGAGCGTGAGCTGAGTAGTGACAACGAGACAAACCCTGACCTCATGCAGGCCGATGAACTATAAGCATAGTTACAATTACAGCAACCTTCCTTACACTTAGGAAATTAGAAGCCTTGTCACTGTGTTAAAATTATTTTAATGTCATAACCTCATGATTACCCAGTTGGATTACAAAAAGTTCATACCCTTGATAAACCTAGAGTAATAAATATTAGAAGAGGATAGAAAATGAAAGCTCCAAGCTGCCGTTCCTGTAATTGTCTCGCATTTTTTGCCGCAGTAGGGGCAATGGCGTTTGCTCTTTACCTTGAGCATGTCGATGGACTAGAGCCCTGCCCACTCTGTGTATTCCAGCGGGTAGCGATGATCGCAACAGCCCTTATATTTCTTGCTGCATTTGTTCATAACCCCAAGATGATAGGGCAACGCATTTATTCTGTACTCGCAATCATCGCTTCGGGCACAGGAGTTGCCATTGCTGCTAGGCACTCTTGGTTACAGCACCTCCCACCTGATGAAGTGCCTGCCTGCGGGCCAGGGCTGAATTACCTTCTCGAGGCCTTTCCGATGGTAGACGTATTTCAAATTGTTTTTAACGGCTCGGGAGAGTGTGCGTCAATCAGCTGGAAGTTCCTTGGGCTTACGTTGCCAGAAGCTACCCTGCTTGTGTTTGCCTCTTTTATCCTTTTCGCTGTATTTCAGTTTTTTTACACTAAAGTATGCCACTTGAAAGAGGCCGCTCTATAGCTGCACTTGACTTGGAGATTTTAAAAAATCCGCTTTAAATGCCTTGTAACACCTGCGAACTCTGTTCGCTGTTCAGATTACATTCAAATTTGAGCAGAACAAGGCGAAAAATGTGAGTTTATACGTATAAATGATTATTTTTTAACCGTTATGCGCGAATTTTAGCGTGAGCTGACGTGAGCTAAATAGTTACGCGGCTTTTTTATTACCCAGCCTTTGTACTGCCCATAAGCACAGCATATTACCTAATCCCTAGTTTCTAGCTTTTTTTATAAAATAATCTACTTTGATGTCGAGCCTTTTTTTGTCTATCTTGAAGCCTAGTACTGGCAAGTAACCGCCAAGGACAACGTTCCTGCTTTTTAAATCAGGAAGAAGAGCGCCGTAGTAGCCTCAAAAAACAGGTAAGACAAACCAGAAGGAAAATTGGTCATGTTAAATTTGGAAAAATCAGCAAACGAAATATGGGAAACAGTAGATTGTCACATCTCACACTGGCTTGGAGAGCGCCAAACTCTCATCAGCAGCTACTGCGATTTAAGTGGTGTAAGAGCCTACACTAAATCCAGCGCACCCAGCTACCGAAAGCTACAGGCCTTCTGTGAGCAACTCGTTGACTACGTATCCAAAGGTCATTTTGCAATATACCAAGAGCTTCAGCTTGAAGCTCAGGCTTTTCATCTCGATCAAAGCCAGATACAGAAAATCTACCCAAAAATTGAAATCACTACCGAAGTAGCTTTGGAATTTAACGATAAGTACGACGTTGAACCAGAGCAACTAGTACAAGTCATCGCCACTCTCACTCAAGATCTATCAAAACTTGGTGTGGCAATCGCCCTCAGGCTTGAGCTTGAAGATCAGCTGATTGACCTCCTGCATAAGCGAAACAGCAAAGAAGTTGCCTAGACGCTTAAGTGGCTATTATTGTCCCTGTCATCAAAAAGAAGAGCTGCACCACCAGAAAATGATGCAGCTCGAACCTACCTTGGTGACGAGCTAGCGATCAGCAGCTTATAGCCGACAGCAAGGTTTTCTTTTTCCCTACACCATGTATTAGTCGAACCTGTACGCCATGTCTGAAACTCTTTCATCAGAACAACTAAACGAAAGCTTACAGGGGATAAAAATTCCTCCCCAACCACAAATTCTCGTGGATATTACAATGGAGCAGATTTCCCCTGATCCAAGTTTGCCCCGAATTGCAGAGTTAATTCAACGGGATATGGGAATGTCCGGCGCTATCCTCAAGGTCGTAAACTCACCTTATTTCGGCTTGAGCAATCAAATTTTATCCGTGAAGCATGCTGTTTCCATTTTGGGCTTAAACAGTGTCATCAATATCATAAATGGCCTTTCACTAAAAAGTGAACTCAGTGATCAAACCATCATTGAAATGAATCGCTTCTGGGATCATGCCTCGGACTTGGCGCTGATTTCAGCCACAGTCGCCAAAGAGACTGGGTACCCAGCTGCGGATGAATCTTACTTACTTGGGCTTTTTCATGCCTGCGGAATGCCACTAATGATGACCCGTTATGCAGACTACCCGACTGTCGTTCAAGAGGCATACTCTGGTAAGTACGAACGCATCATCGACCTTGAAAATGAACGCTTTAATACCAACCATGCGGTTTTAGGATACTACACGGCAAAATCATGGCACCTTCCAGAGGAAATCTGCCAACTCATTGCAGAACAATATAATTTAAAAGCGATTCATCAGTGGCGGGAGAATTACGACAGCAACAGAAAAACGCTATTAGCTATCCTGAAAATAGCCCTGGAAATCAACGAAAGCCATAAAAAGCTCGGTGGAGAAATGGCAAGAAATGTCGAATGGGAAGTTTATGGGCAAGAAATTCTGGAGCACATGGGGCTAACTGTTTATGACTTTGAATTACTTAAAGAGAATATTCTCGAATTAGGCGTATAGACAATGGGCGACCGCTCATTGACCAGCAACCAGCAGCTTAACCTCCGATCAAACCAAGACGTAACACCTCAGCGAACTCTGTAAGAGTTCAGATTGCGTTCAAATTTGAGCGTGAGCTGAGTAGTGACCGTATGACTTATTCAGAGGTTCACAAACCCAGCCCTCACAGGCTTTTATCCGCCGCCCTTATTTCTTTTCCCAGACAAGATCCAGCTCCCTGGCTGCTTTCACGTCATCAAGCCTGTTTACCGGCTGAGTGTAAGGTGCTGCACGCACCAAATCACCATCAGTTTCTGCTTCTTTCTGAATAGACGCCATAGCCGCAATGAAATTATCCAACTCGGCTTTTGTTTCTGTTTCCGTAGGCTCAATCAACAAGCACTCCGGAATAAGCAGCGGGAAATAGGTAGTCGGTGCATGAACACCGTAATCAAGTAAGCGTTTAGCAAAATCCGTTGCTGTCACATTTAGCTCTTTCGCTTGGCGGTTTAATGTTACGATAAATTCATGGGTCGCACGTCGACCTGGGTAAGCAAGTTGAAAGCCTGCCTTTTCAAGCTCAACCGCCATGTAGTTTGCATTGAGTGTGGCATATTCACCGACACGATGCATGCCATCACGCCCTAAAGCTCTGGCATAAAAGTAAGCACGTAAGAGAACCCCTGCATTACCCATAAAGGTAGAAAGGCGGCCAATGGTTTGAGGGATGTCGCTTCTATCCAACCAGCGATATGTTTTTTCACCCTTGTTTTCTGCCATGCCTACTACGGGCGTTGGCATAAAGGGCAATAGACGCTCGCCAACTCCAATCGGCCCAGCACCCGGCCCACCGCCACCGTGTGGAGTGGCGAACGTTTTATGTAGGTTCATATGTAGAACATCGAAACCCATATCTCCGGGTTTCACCTTACCTAAAATAGCATTCAGGTTTGCTCCATCGTAATACAGCAAGCCCCCTGCATCGTGTACGGTTTTCGATATTTCTTCAATTTGGCGCTCGAACACACCGCATGTGGAAGGATTCGTCATCATCAAACCGGCAGTTTGCGGCCCAACGGCTGCCTTCAAAGACGCTAGATCCACATCGCCTTCGCTATTAACGGGTATCTCCCTGACTTTATAACCACACATCACGGCGGTAGCAGGGTTAGTGCCATGCGCTGCGCTGGGAATAAGGATTTCTGTGCGCTCACTGTCACCACGTGTTTCATGGTAAGCACGAATCATGGCTACACCGGCAAACTCCCCTTGCGCCCCTGCCATTGGCGTCAGAGAAACCCCTTTCATGCCGGTTACATTTTTGAGGATTTCCTGCAGATCATAAAAACATGACAATAAACCCTGGCTATGGCTCTCTGGAGCAAGCGGGTGGCGCTGTTGAAAACCCGACAAGCTGGCCGCTTTATGGGCACCCCGAGGGTTGTATTTCATGGTACAAGAACCAAGCGGATAGAAATTTGTATCGATAGAAAAGTTCTTCCTCGACAAACGCGTGTAATGGCGCACTACCTGCATTTCTGATACTTCTGGCAACTCAGCATCATTCTTTCGCAGTAATGCCTGAGGAATTTCTGATTCAATATTATTTTGTATAGGTGCAAGCTGTGCAGGTGCTCGACGACCTTCGCGACTCAATTCAAATATCAACATATTACCCCCTACTCCCCACAGCGATCTCAGCGACACCTTCAGATATTGCAGCGACCAAAGCGTCTGTAAAACAATTAATATCAGCATCGGTTTTTGTTTCAGTGACACATACTAGGAAGGAGTTCTCCCATCCGTAATCGGCAGTTAGTTCATAACCTCCCAAAACACCTGCTTCAGCCATTCTTTTTAGGACCGGCTTGGCGGGCTGGTTGAGGTTCACCACTAATTCATGAAAACCTGGGGTCGAAAAACGCAACGCTGCACCCTCCGTCTGAGAAATGACCTGTTTCAACTTTTGTAAATTTTGATGACTCGCAAGCGCCACTTGTTTTAGCCCGTGATTCCCTAGCAGGCTCATATATATCGTTGCAGCAGTTACTGCCCACCCCTGATTAGTACAGATGTTGGATGTAGCCTTTGAGCGCCGAATATGCTGTTCACGAGCCTGAAGCGTCAAAACAAACCCCTCACGCCCATCTTGATCTACGGTTCGGCCAATAATCCGCCCAGGCATTTGGCGAACAATTGCCTTTTTACAGCACATATAACCAAAATAAGGGCCACCTGAAGCCAAGGGAATCCCCAGAGGCTGCCCTTCACCAACAGCAATATCGACACCACTTCCTCCCCACTCGCCAGGAGGTGTTAACAATGCGAGGGAAGTGGGGTTACACACTGCAATAACCAGCATAACGTGCGAGTGCGCC
>JAESUE010000041.1 GCA_016763235.1 Pseudomonadales bacterium | reverse complement strand
TTTTGCACAAATTTGAACGCAATCTGAACAGTTAGGGGTTTTGCGGAATCGTTACGTCTTGAGTGCTGCTCAGCTTACGTCCAAATTCGCGCAGAACGGTGTTGAAAAATAATCACTTAACCGTATAAGCTCACATTTTTCGCCTTGTTTTGCACAAATTTGAGCGCAACCTGAACAGTGACAACTTTCTTTAAAGAGGAAAAACATGTCAGAAACCAAACAATTCCATGCGGATGATATTGAAATATTGGCCGAAACACTCTGCCATAAGGGTTTTCTCAGCGTATCATCCTATCGCTTGCGTCACCCACTGTTTGCGGGAGGTATGAGCCAGGAAATTGAACGGGAAGTGATGTTACGTGGCAAGGCTGCTGGGTTATTGGCTTACGATCCCGAGCGACAGGAAGTGGTGCTGGTTGAGCAGTTTCGTATTGGTGCATATGTTTGTGGCGACTATCCTTGGTTGCTTGAGCTAGTGGCCGGTGTCGAAGAGCCAGGTGAAAACTTGGAGATACTGGTTAAACGCGAAGCGCTTGAAGAAGCGGGCCTATAGGTAAGTGGTGACTTGGTTAAAATTTGTGATTACATGGTTAGCCCCGGCGGGAGTTCAGAAAAAATCAGTCTATACTGTGGGAAGGTGGACAGTAGTAACGCGGGCGGTATCCACGGTTTGATTGATGAAGGCGAAGATATTCGAGTGCATGTTCTGTCTGTTTCTGAAGCATTTGCTGCTATAAAAGATGGCCGTATACAAAACGCGGCGAGCATTATTGCCCTACAGTGGCTGGAGTTAAACCATGAGTCTGTTTTTCGGTGACTAGTGTTGTAAAGAAGGCATCACCTGATGACTTGAGAGGCCGGAATCCTCGCTATATGCCGGATTTGCGCGGCCACATCTCTCAGTGTGAATGGAACTACCATGCCCTGATGAAGCTATTGCCGGCACTGGATTCTGAAGATTTGCGCAGTTTTGTCGTCGGGCGGGCTGAAAGGGTGATGAGAATTGATTTAAAGGTGAGTGAACGGTGTAAATACACCACCACCTTATCGGTCAGCCAAGACTTAGATGCCTGCGATGAAAACCCAGTTTCTTGGTTAGCTGGGCCAAATATGGCGGTGCGCCTTTACCACGATGCAGGCATGGCCGAAGTGATTTCTTTTCAGCAGCAGCGGGGTATTCCACCGCGTAATGATTATCCGAATCCACGTATGCATCACCGTGACGAAAAAGCGCAGTTGAATCGATTTCTGGGGGACTGGGTGAAGGACTGTTTGCATCATGGCCAAGTTACTGCAGATCTTCTTTAGAACTACCCATCGGCGCGCCGTTGAACAGAATCCTGAAAAAAATCACCAGAAAAATTGCAAATATCTGATTTATTGTCTAAAAATTATCTTAATGTGAAATAGTTACGCTACAGAAAGTGTCAATAAGGTTAGCCTTTTCTACGTGGCTGTAGCAAAAGGCCTTGTAAAACGCTAACTATATAGCGAAGTCTGTAAGCTAAACGCTTACGTGAAACGCAACGATTGATTGAAAGAACTTCTCGTTCTGTACGGAAGTCCTTGTGAAATGAAGGAGTCGCAGTGAGTCGGCAAAAGAAGAAGGCTGAAAAACCTGCAGGAATTAAAGTGGCGCAAGTGAGTGATCCTCATTTGTTTGGCAGCGTGGATGGCAAACTATTAGGTTTAAATACGGATGAAAGCCTGAGAAGCGTGGTAGAGCTGGTGAAAGCCGAGCAGCCAGACCTGGATATTGTGTTAGCGACCGGAGATATCTCTCAGGATGGTTCTGAGGCGTCTTATAATCGCTTTGAATCCATTATTAGCACCTTGCAAAGCCCCTCCTATTGGCTGCATGGTAATCACGATAATGACGTTGCCATTCTGCAAGTGCTTAGTGGCAATGAACGCCTCAGCCCCTGTGTGATCTCAGCTGGGAAATCCTGGCGAATCATCATGCTTAACAGCAGTGTAAAAGATGAAGTGGGGGGGCGGCTGGCTGACAGTGAGCTTGAGTTCCTGCGTGAAAAGCTCGAAGAATATAACGACAAACACGTTATTGTGGCACTGCATCATCATCCGGTAAAAATGGGTTCCACTTGGCTGGATGAGCAAATTGTTACCAATGCGGACGATTTCCTGGGAATTTTAAGCAAGCATAAGCAGGTTAAAGTATTGATGTGGGGCCATGTACATCAGGTGATGGATACGACCAACGAAGATGGTCTGCGCTTACTTTCTGCGCCTTCCACCTGTGTTCAGTTCAAACCGGGTCAGGACGATTTCACTGCCGATACCCAGCCTCCCGGTTATCGATGGTTAGAGCTATTTGAAGACGGCAGTTTTGATACGGGGGTTTCGCGTGTCGAAGGGCTGGAGTTCGAAGTGGACTACACCATCAAAGGTTATTGATTTGCTGTAACTGTTCAGCTCACGCTCAAATTTGAACGCAATCTGAACTTTTACAGAGCTCGCTGAGGTGTTGCGATTTGGTTTACCTTGATGTCTAGCCCGTATATGTTGATTTACATTCATGGTTTTGGCAGTTCGCCTTCCTCTTGGAAGGCACAGCTAATGCAGCAAGAAATTGCCGCAAGGCCCCCGCACCAGATTGAAATCCCATTATTACCGTTTAGCCCAAAAGCCGCTATGGCGCAGTTGGAGGCGCTTATAAAGCGGCAAATCCGGCGTGTTGGCAGCGAACACCTTTGCCTTATTGGCAGCTCTTTGGGCGGTTTTTATGCCACCTACCTGGCGCACACCTATGACCTGAAAGCCATATTGATCAACCCAGCTGTTCAGCCCTACATCAGTTTAGAAAAATACCTCGGTGAAAATCGCAACTATCATACGGCTGAGGTTTTCGTTTTTCATCCGTACCACATCGATGAGCTAAAGCAGTACGATATCCACGTTATTCAAAAACCAGAACATTTTCTTGTTATGCTGCAAACAGCAGATGATGTACTGGATTACCGGCAGGCGGCAGAGAAATTTTCGCACAGTCCGCTCGTCATACAGGAAGGTGGCAGTCACGGCTTTGATGATTTTGATAAGATGATCCCCAAGGTGCTGGAATTTGCCGGTATCATTGATTAATACACGCTTATTGGCGCGACTTCGGAGTATTGGCATCGCGATAGGATTCTCTGAATCTTCCCCCTTTC
>JAESUE010000040.1 GCA_016763235.1 Pseudomonadales bacterium | reverse complement strand
TTCAGTTGAGTTGTTCAAAGTATAATTAGCATTGCCACTCTAGTAAATATTCTAGTCATTGACAGGATTATGAACTCTATCCTCCCTCCCTGTCCTGCTATAATTAGCTGACCTGTTGTACTGCTCTGCCTTTCCTTTATTTCATCCATGACATTCCCGTATTTCGAGCCCAACGAAGCGGTAAATAATCAGAGCCAAACAAGGCTTTAAACCCCTGCATACCTTCCATCATTAAGGTATTGGCACCACGGCGTCGGCGGGCATAACGACGCAGTACGGAAAAATTGGCGACATCCAAACCTTTGGCGCTTGCGCGGTGTAGTTCTTCTGCTAATGCTGCGGCATCCATCAAGCCGAGGTTTACGCCTTGGCCTGCTAGGGGGTGTATGGTGTGCGCGGCATCACCGCAAAGTGCAACGCCTTCTTCTACATAGGATTCCACATGGCGTTCGTAAAAAGGAAAACAAATACGCCTGTCGGCCAGTTCCAATTTACCTAAAACATTTTCTGAGGCTTTCGTCAGGGCGTGATTGAATTCGCTGTCATCTAGGGCCATTTTTTCTTCCGCCTCTGCCGTATCCAACGACCAAACGATGGAGCAAAAGTGTCGATCACCGGAGTTGGTGCATAGGGGCAATAACGCAAGTGGGCCGCTATCGAGGAATCTCTGCCTTGCTACGGCTGCGTTGGGTTTTTCTGTGCGGATGGTGGCGACAATTCCACTTTGGTCATAGGCTTTCGCCTTGAGTTTGAAGTTTGCCAGCTCTCTCACTTTGGATAGTGCGCCGTCGGCTCCAACTAATAAACGGGTGTTGAGAATTTTGCCGCTGTTTAATTCCACTTGCCAACCGGCGGGAACTTTTTCGCAACTGAGTAGTTTTTCAGGGCTGATCCAGCCGTTAAAATCCAAGGCTTCTAGGCGTTCGTAAAGTGCTTGCTGGATGGTGCGATTTTCCACGATATGGCCAAGCAGTGGCTCGCCCATTTCTCTTGCGTGAAACTGGATGTTGCCGGTGCCTTCGGCATCCCAAACGTCCATGCCTTCGAAGGGGCTAATGCGCTGTGCGGCCATAAGGGGCCATACGCCCAGTGACTCGAACAAACACTGGCTGGCTCGGGTGATGGCGCTTACTCTTGGCTCCCAATTTTCGTCTTGTTTCTTCTCGAAGCTTTGGCCTTCAATAATTCCAATACGTAGTTTTGAGGTGTGGGGTGATTGAATTAATGCGCAGGCCAGTGTGGCACCCACCATGCCACCACCGTTAATAAGAATATCGTAGTCAGTGTTCACTATGCGTTCCCTAGTCTGTGTTCCCTGGATTGTTTTTTATAACGACTCAGCGAACCCTATAACTGTTTAGATTACGTTAAAATTTGAGTGTGCGCTGATTCGTTACGAAACTAAAAGGTGGAGACGCCCGCCATCAAGCCCATAGCCTGCCTTGCCAAGGCGCGCTTTCCTGTTGGCCAAGAATCAAAAACCGTAAGCCCTGCTGAACGGGCAATCCCTAAGCCTGGTACATTTGCGGTAAATAATTTTTGCAGCTTATCAGAGAATTGAATAGTGGCGCGCTGGTCTAAATCACGCCGTTCAATATAGCGCTGCAATACTGAAAAATTCCCCAGAGCTGTCTTTTTATCGGTAGCATCCATTATCTCTTCCGTTAGGATTGCCACATCTCGCAGGGATAAATTAAACCCTTGTCCGGCAATGGGGTGCAAACTGTGGGCGGCATTTCCGATCACCACGCAGCCGGGTATTATTTGCTGCTCGGCGCGAATCAATCGCAGTGGGTAGCTCACGCGCTTACCGACTTTAGAGAAACCACCGCAACGCCCGCCAATGGCTTGATCTACGGCATGCATAAACTCGCTATCAGACATGGCCTGATAATGTTCTAGCTCTTCAGTGGGCAGGGTTAAAACCAAGGCAAGTCGTTCATCACGCAGGGGCAAGAGCGCCATAGGGCCAGTTCGGGTAAAACGCTCGTAGGCGATATTCTGATGGGGGTTTTTAGGCGTAAGGTTGGTAACAAGGGCTGTTTGGTCGTAGTCTTCTTGCGTTTGTGCGATGGATAACATTTTACAACAGGTGGAATTTGCACCATCGGCCACCACCAGTAATCCACATTGAATTTTTTCGCTTTGGCCGTTTTCTTCAATACAAACGTGATAACCCTCATCACCAGGATGCAGTGATTCAAGCAAAGCGGGGCTATGTAGGCTAATGCTGGAATGCGCGGCCATGGCTGCACCCAGAACAACACCTAACCACGCGTTTTCCACCACGGCACCCAGAAACTCTACACCCTCTTCTTCTTTTTCTAAACGGGTGACACCAAATTTCCCCTGCTCGGATACGTGAATATGATGAATTTTTTCCACGTGTTGTTGAAGTGATTGCCACAAACCAATGGTGTCGAGATAACGACAGGAGCCAAGAGAAAGTGCGGTGCTGCGTTCATCGTACGAGGGGTTAAAGTGCTGACTTAAATCACCAGCCTTCGTTTTCTGGGGTAATTTCTTTGCTTCAATAACGCCAATACTGAGCGATGTTTTGGCCGCCAGTGCACAGGCAAGGCTGGCTCCCACCATGCCTCCGCCCACAATAAGCACATCATATTTTTTCATCTTTTTATTTTTCGCCATAGTTATGATCGACTCAGTGAGGGCGGAAATTATCTAGTGGCTAGCCGCTGCTTTCGCCATAAGGCTTTCTATTTCTTCAATCGTTTTTGGCGCTTGCGCAGTCAGTACTTCGTAGCCGTCTTTAGTGACCAATATATCATCTTCAATGCGTATACCAATGCCACGCCATTTTTCATCCACATCCATATTGTCTTTGGCGATGTAGATGCCTGGCTCGATGGTAAGCACCATCCCCGGTTCAAAACTACGCCATTGTCCGTCAATTTTATAGTTGCCGACATCGTGCACATCCATTCCCAACCAGTGCCCTGCGCGGTGCATGTAAAAAGGAGCATGGGCATCGGCTTCAATCAACTTGCTCAAGTCTCCACTTAAAATACCCAGTTCGTGCAAGCCGTTAATCACCACTTCAATGACCGCTTCGTGCGGTTCGTTCCAGTGGTTGGATAAGGTGACCTTGGATAAGGCAGCAAGCTGGGCATCTAACACCAGTTGATAAATGGCTTTTTGCTCTGGACTAAAACGCCCATTAACCGGAAAGGTACGGGTAATATCGGCGGCATAATGATCCAGTTCACAACCCGCATCAATCAGCACCAAATCACCGTCTTTTAAAACATCATCATTTTCGACGTAATGCAGAATGCAGCCATTTTCGCCGCCCCCTACAATGGTGGTGTAGGCGGGGTGACGTGAACCCTGACGCATAAAATCGTGAAAGAATTCTGCTTCTAGCTGATATTCCATCATTCCTGGACGGCATTTTTCCATAGCCCGAACATGAGCCAGTGCAGAAATTTCTGCGGCCCGTTTCATGACGGCCATTTCTGAGGGCGATTTAAACAAACGCATTTCGTGCAGAAGGTGATCACAATCCACAATTTCACTGGGTGGTGCTGCACCAGTGCGGGCTTTTGCGCGAAGGGTTTTGATACCCGACATAATACGGTGATCAAAGCTTTCGTTGTGACCCAAGGTGAAGTAAAGACGCTCGCGACCATCCATTAGGCCCGACAGAATGTCATCTAACTTATCAATGGTGAATGCGTCATCTACACCAAATTCTGAACAGGCACCTTCGGGGCCAGCGCGGTATCCATCCCACACTTCTTTGGCGGGGTCACGGTCTCGACAAAAGAGAATGTATTCACCTTCCTCCCGCCCAGGGATTAACACCACCACCGACTCTGGCTCAGCGAAGCCGGAAAGATAATAGAAATCGCTATCTTGCCGATAAGCGTAGTCAGCATCCCGGTTGCGGATTTTGGGCAAGGCGGCAGGCAATACGGCAATGCTGTTTGGCTCCATCTGTGCCATAAAGCTTGCCCTGCGCTGAGCATATTCTTCACGCTTCAGTTTCATTATTCTTCCTTGTT
>JAESUE010000039.1 GCA_016763235.1 Pseudomonadales bacterium | reverse complement strand
GTTTAAATTACTAAAAAACACTATTAATCTGAAATAGGCAAGGAAACTGCTGACTGAAGGCCAAGCAAGCCTGCCACATTACACACTTCATCCGATGGCTTTTCCCAGCGCAAAGAATTTCCATCGGATTTCAATTTCTCATTAAATACAGCAAGCAACTGTAATGCCGCCGTGTCGACCTTCTCAACGTTTTCTCCCATTAAAACCACATCAACACTTTTTTCAAGCGCATCATCCAGTTGCGATTTAAGAGAACTTATTGTGGTAATATTCACGACTGCTTTAAGTTCGACCTGCACGGAGTTTGTCACGTTAACTCTCACTTTTATTACGCTGGTTTATTACAAATTCATCAAGCATCTTTTGCTCATTTCGCATTTCAATCACTTGTTCTTCAATACGAATTTTTTCGATCCACCGCTCATAGGCTTTCACTTTATTATTTAGTTTATGCCAAATTTCTCTTTGTGCTTCGATATGTTGAGCGAGAACTGTAATATATTTTTCTTGCTGACCAATTGAAAAAGTAAGCTGCTTTGCGAATTTCTCTACATCTTGTAGCGCAGCGGGGAATACGCGCCCACCAACCGGTGTCGAACGATGAAGGTAATCGTCTTTAAAGGAAACCAATTGTGTGATTTTATCTTTTTCACCTAATAACTGAGTTTGCATTTTCGCGAGCTTGATTGCTTCACGTTCAGCATCTTGATCTACCAGTGTTTTTAATTGAAGAATACGTTTCGAGCGTTTCATAGGGAAAACTCTACTACCAGCATTGTTAGTTTTAGTGTAACTATTCCCCGAACCCTAACGCCGTTCACATAACGTTTATACTTCGGCAGAAGAATGCCTTTATAAAAGACAAGTCGCTTTGTAACTACTCATCTCACGCTAAAATTCGTGCATAACAGCGTTCGCTGAGGTGTTACGTCGCTTTTACGAAGAGATTCATGGCACTTGTAAATCTTGTGATGCACCGTCTGTTTTCAACAATTCATCCAAGGCTTTCGTACCTTCTTGCCATACACTTTTTTCTGACATAGCCTGCTGAAGAAACTCACGTATTCTCGGCATTTGCGCCATTGCAAAATCAATTTGTGGATCACTCCCCTTCGCATAAGCCCCAACCATAATTAAATCTTTGTTTTGTTGGTAGCGAGAATAGATCTGCTTCATTTTTAATGCGTTTGCCAGATGTGCTTCTGAAACGATTTGCGGCATCACCCGACTGATGGAAGCTTCTATATCAATAGCGGGAAAGTGGCCTTCTTCTGCCAAGCGTCGTGACAACACAATATGTCCGTCCAATATTGCCCGCGCTGCATCGGCAATAGGGTCTTGCTGATCATCACCTTCGGTTAATACCGTATAGATTGCCGTAAGTGAACCATTTTTACTTTTGGAATTACCCGCTCTTTCCACCAGCTGTGGCAGTTTCGCAAATACGGATGGCGGATAGCCTTTTGTGGCGGGCGGCTCGCCAACCGCTAGCCCAATCTCTCGCTGAGCTTGGGCGTATCGGGTTAAGGAATCCATCAGTAGAAGCGTTTCTTTTCCTTGGTCGCGAAAATATTCTGCAATCGCTGTTGCGATGAGAGCGCCATTAAGCCGTTTAAGCGGTGAGTCATCGGCAGGCGAGGCAATTACGATGGCTTTTTTCCGCCCCTCTGGCCCGAGAATTTGTTCGATAAATTCTTTAACTTCCCTGCCTCGTTCACCAATAAGGCCGACCACTACAACATCAGCTGTGCTGTATTTTGTCATCATTCCAAGCAGTACACTTTTTCCCACACCACTACCGGCAAACAAACCCATTCGTTGCCCACGCCCTACAGTCAGCAAGGTATTAATTGCCCGCACGCCCACATCCAAGTGCGTATTAATAGGCTGGCGTTCCAGCGGGTTAATCGGCGTGCTATATAAGCTAACACTGTCTTCACCCACAAGTGGGCCAAGGCCATCAATCGGTTCGCCTGTCCCGCCTAATACGCGCCCCAACAAGTGGTCACCAACGTTAATATCAAGTTTCTTGGTGATTGGTATCACTCGCGCACCGACATTCACACCCGATAAATGGTCAAATGCCATGAGATAGGTTTTGGTGCCACAAAAACCGACCACCTCTGCTTCCACATTATTTTGACCATCTATAACAACAAGGCAGCGCCCTCCCACCGGAATTTTGCAACCCACCGCTTCCAGTGTCATCCCCACCATGCGCACAATTTTCCCTTCCACAACAAGGTTTGGGGGAGAATTAATGATGTTAAAACGCTGGAGACGATTAGCCAAAGGTGGCCGAAGATTTGCTGGCATATTTATTTCTCTGTACATAGACGGTGTTAATTCAAGTTTCGGAGTTCAGATTTCCGGCAAAACACGACATCAATCACGGGATACGCCGCCTGTAGGTTGGGCGATTAAAGGGCTTCGCTCAAGGCTTACGCTTCATCATCCCCCTCATCGAAAAAAGGCATTGAAGAAAGGTCTACCTTGCTAGCATTTTTTGCTTCTTCGCCGCTGAGCACAGCGTTCTCATTATTATTTTGTTCGGTAACTGGCTTGGGGGCTAGCACCGACTGCGATGGCGCTTCAGCTACTTCAACGTTCATTGCGGCACCAGAGTTTCTTGCCAAGGTTTCGTCCACTGGTGCTAAGTTATTTTCAAGTATTTCTACTGGCATTGAATCATGCTGGCTGTATATTTCCTCCACCATTTTTTCCAGTTGGGTTTCTATTTGCGCATCAACAAAGTGAGCATCGCTGCGAATAATACAACCGCCCGGGCTAATTTGTTTGTCGGGCATCAGTTGATAACTGGCTTCTCCTAGATATTCTTTTTCTAAAAAGTAGGCGACACCTTTCATATCATTAGGGTTTATCTGAATACGAAATTTACCCTCTTCCTCTTCGATGCGATTAAATATCTCTAAGATTATTTTATTCACAGCGCTCGCATCAACACTCATCTCTCGTCGAATAATCGCTTTACTTAAGCGAAGAGTCATATCAAGTAGAACACGTTCTAATCGATTATCTTGTTGCTGCAAGGGTTTAGAGAAGCTGTTTACCATGGCTGTTATTCTTTTTTGCGTTAGCTTTTCTCCTTCTTTTAAACCATCGCTAATGCCTTGTTTTTTGCCGGAGTTAAACCCTTCTTCATAGGCATCTGCCCTAATTGCTTCAATCTCTTCCAAGGTAGGGAGGTGTTCAACCAAGCTGGCTTGTTTATCAATTTCCTCTTGTTCCAATAATGCAGGCAGCTCCCACCGTTCAAAAGCGGTAGGTGCTTCAATCATACTGTCTTTATTTACACCGCTTTTGTCATTCATAACTTCGTTGTTTGTGTTGCCAGCTCGTTAAGCCAAAGGAAAGAGATATTAATAGCGTGTAACACCTCAGCGAACTCTGTCACTGTTCAGGCTACGTTAAAATTTGAGCGTGAGTTGAAGAGTTACCATAGCTTATATCATCTCCTCCCCACTGCCACCGCCAAGGGTGATTTCACCTGCGTCAGACATACGCCTGGCCACTGCAAGAATTTCTTTTTGTGCTGTTTCCACTTCACTGACTTTAACGGGGCCTTCCGCCTCGAGATCATCCCGAAGTAACTCGGCAGCACGTTTTGACATATTGCCAAACACTTTTTCCTGTATTGCTTCATCGGCACCTTTTAGTGCAAGAATAAGCGATTCGGATGAAATCCCCTCAGCAGAGCTTGAATACCTCTATCATCCACTTCTGCTAGATTATCAAATACAAACATTAACTCCTGAATATCTTGCGCAAGATCATCATCCATTTCGCGAATTCCATCCATCGCGACAGTCTCTAGAGAGCTATCCATAAAGTTCATGATGCCTGCAGCCGTTTTAACACCCCCCAGGTGAGCAGTGGCGGAGCCGGAGGAGTTGCTGAGCTGTCTCTCTAATATATTATTTAATTCCTGTATTGCGCTGGGGTGTACTGCATCCAATGCCGCTATGCGCATTAATAAATCCACCTGCACCTTTTCATCAAATTGCGCCATAATATCTGCTGACTGGTCGGCGTCGAGATAGGATAAAACAATGGTTTGAATTTGTGGATGCTCGTAACGAATCGTTTCGTATACCGACCGTGGCTCCATCCATTTTAGCGCTTCAAGCCCCGCCGCCGAACCTCCTTCAAGAATTCGATCGATGAGCGTGCCGGCTTTATCTTCACCCAAGGCAGAGTTAAGCATGTTCTTAATATACTCATCATTTCCCACGCCCATGTTGGTACTGGAACCGACATCTTCGAGAAAATCTTCCAGCACACTTTCTACCTGAGTTTTCCCCACGTTCTCAAGGGATGCCATCTCAACACCCAGTCTCTGCACTTCTTTGGGGCCAAGATGTTTGAGCACCTGGGCAGCATCATCTGTACCTAAGCTCATTAAAAATATCGACGCTTTCTTTACTGGGTCGATACTGGGAGTTTTCGACTTTACCGACCCTGGTGCGGCTTCTGGTTTATTTTCTTCAG
>JAESUE010000410.1 GCA_016763235.1 Pseudomonadales bacterium | reverse complement strand
AGTCATAGTTACTCCCGCCGTTAACTCGCGCTTGGTTGAATTTCTTCACTTTGACATTCAGAGCACTGGGCAGAAATCACATTGTGTCAACACCGTTCACCGGCCATCACAATGCTTTGTTTTAATTAAACAGTCGGATTCCCCTTGACCGTGTCAGTTCTTAGTTAATTGTTAAGTGTTAACGAGAGTCTTGAAAAAGTAAAGGTTTGACCCTCTTCCCTCTCCAAGAGGTCTTACAGACATAGTGTAAACAAAAGTATTCAAACTCCACAGTCCATCGCTTTTTCGGTTGCCCTAATCAAACAACAGACCGTAGCTTCTGCAAACCCTCATAAACATTCCTTCTGCAAGCTCACTAACCCAATCCTAAGAGCCAATCTTTATCCCGAAGTTACAGATCTATTTTGCCGACTTCCCTTACCTGCATTATTCTAATTAACCAGAGGCTTTTCACCTTAGAGACCTGCGGCGGTTATGAGTACGACTAAGTGAGAAAATGATTCTTTCCCTTCGAGTTTCAAGGATCTTTAAAAGCGCACCGGACATTTTAAAAAATTAAAATGCTTTATTAGCCTTCAGTCTGATTCTCTAGATAACCTAATTCCTCAGACTTTTACAAATTTTCAATAACGAAAGACTATTAAAAAGAAAAGAGAACTCTTTCCAGGGCTTTTACTGATGCATATCGAAGTTCATTTACGTTGCCGTAAAAATATCCTCATCTTAGTATAGGAATATTAACCTATTTCCCTTTCGATAAGAGGAACAATAAAATAAAATATTGTCCACTTTAAAACAGAGTTACCTTATCTCTTAGGATCGACTAACCCGTATCCAAATACTGTTCATACGGAACCTTTCTCTGCTTCGGCCTTCAAGGATCTCACTTGAATATTTGCTACTACAACCAAGATCTGCACTAAAGTCTATTTCACCCAAGCTTACGCTCATAGGCTTCATAATAAACTTTACGCCCTCCTACTCTTTAGAACATATTGGTTAAATATATTTGTTCTAAAGGTTGAGTATAAGTAATACACTTAAGCGTCATCCATTTTCAGGGCTAGTTGATTCGGAAGGTGAGTTGTTACACACTCCTTAGCGGATTCCAACTTCCATGGCCACCGTCCTTCTGTCTATATCAACCAACACCTTTTCTGGTATCTATATGAGTGTATATTCTGACACTTTAACTCAACGTTTGGTTCATCCCACATCGCCAGTCCTGCTTACCAGGAATGGCCCACAAGGAGTTTGCCATTCAATATACATGTTCAATGTTAATAATTTAAGCAACACCAATATCAAGCCTATTTAAAGTTTGAGAATAGGTTGAGGAAGTTTCTTCCCCAGGACCTCTAATCATTCGCTTTACCAGACATAACTGTTTAACAATAAACTCCTGCTATCCTGAGGGAAACTTCGGAGGGAACCAGCTACTAGATGGTTCGATTAGTCTTTCGCCCCTATAGGCAAGTTTGACGAGCGATTTGCACGTCAGCATCGCTTCGAGCCTCCATCAGAGTTTCCTCTGACTTCACTCTACTCACCCATAGTTCACCATCTTTCGGGTCCCAACAGATATGCTAATACTCAAATCATTCCAATGAAGATCGGTCGATAGTGCATTGTACCCATTCATTAGAATACAAATCCTACCTCAATCAGTAAACTGATATTCACTTTCATTACGCATAAGAGTTTTCCACCCAAATACTCGCATATATGTTGGACTCCTTGGTCCGTGTTTCAAGACGGGTCAGATAAAACCGTTTCGCCAAGATCTTGAACATACATAGAACTAATTACGCCAGTAGTACCGGTCAATGCAGCCGTAGCTTTTGCTCTGACTACAAATACGATACCAGGACGCAACAGCCAAAGCCAAAGGCGTATGTTGTATTCCTCAATCTATTACGAGTTATGTACAATAAGCTATAACAATATTATCAAGCCGAAGCCATCAACATCTACCTTCTTACCGTTTTCTCACAAGTATCAAATTGATCTTGACACATAGATAAACAATTAGACGAACCAATAACTTCTTAATACTACATTACCGATTACTCTAATAACGCAGCATTTTCATTTATTAAGACATCATATGTTTATCTATAGTGACCAGTTTTATTCGCTTCCCTCTATGCAATTTCAAGTACTTATTCACTCTCTCTTCAAAGTTCTTTTCATCTTTCCCTCACGGTACTTGTTCGCTATCGGTCTCTCGTTAATATTTAGCTTTAGATGGAATTTACCACCTGCTTAGAGCTGCAATCCCAAACAACTCGACTCTATGGCACTATATCGTATAAAGAGATCTCTAAGTATGACGGGACTTTAACCCTCCATGGTGTCTAATTCCACGAGAACTTAGACCTAGGTCTCAAATGATATTCGTCCTATACATTACATTCCAGAACACCGCTAGGTGCCCAGGTTTTAATTTTGAGCTTTACCCGCTTCACTCGCCGTTACTAAGGGTATCCTTGTTAGTTTCTTTTCCTCCCCTTATTAATATGTTTAAATTCAGGGGGTCCTCTTACTTCATTTGAGATCATTAAAAAAAAGTAATTTCCTTTAAAGACCAATATAATTATACACACATGTATTATGATTGTAACTTATTAACCAAATAATTCCCACAAAATAAACTCAAACAAACATAAAAATATTATCTACCTTTGGATTTATCTACTTTACAGTTTAAATGAATATTCAATATAAAAAGAGTATATCATGTAAATACTTGTAATGCAATATTAAAAATATTATTCTTATCATCTTAAAATAACATAATTAAGAAAATTATGATATCCACTGTCCAAATATGTATATATACGTATTTGAGTTATTAAAGACGATACTCAAAGAAGCATACTCCCGAGTTAAAAACTCAAGAGTGGCAATTTGCGTTCAAAGATTTGACGATTCACTGAATTCTGCAATTCGCATTACGTATCGCATTTCGCTGCGTTCTTCATCGTTACGAGAACCAAGATATCCGTTGCATAGAGTTATTAAAAATTAAATAACTTTATCAGACAATTTAAAAAAAAAATAGTTTAATGTTTTTATAATGATTAAGAAAACTCGCTATTATAATAAAAAAGATTACTACAATATCGAATAGACAGCAAAATTCACAAATTTTTATAATGGATAAGTGTTAATGATCCTTCCGCAGGTTCACCTACGGAAACCTTGTTACGACTTCTCCTTCCTCTAAGTGATAAGGTTCACTAAACTTCCTGAAAGCACACCCAGTAACTGGACGTAGCCTCAGTCCGGATTATTCACCGGATCACTCAATCGGTAGGAGCGACGGGCGGTGTGTACAAAGGGCAGGGACGTAATCAGCACGAGCTAATGACTCGCGCTTACTAGGAATTCCTCGT
>JAESUE010000409.1 GCA_016763235.1 Pseudomonadales bacterium | reverse complement strand
TCCAACTGATCAGGCGCCCCTGGATAATCATGCGCCACAGGCACATAAGCCGCTTCATTGGCTTGTACCGCAAACGACACCCCAACCAATTCAGCTTCCATGTAATTCAAACTGGTAGTCTCGGTATCAAAAGCAAATAACTCGGCCGCTTCTAAGCGTTTCAACCATTGCTTAAAGCTCTCTTTGTCCATGACTTGTTCGTAGGATGTCTCCAGCACTTCTTCTGCTGGGGCTTCAGGCTTGCCTCCTGCTTGAGAAACCGCCCGCGCACGTGCGTCCACATCCAGTTCTTTTATCCAGGATTTAAATTCTAACTGGCTGACCATTTCCCGCAGGATTTTCTCATCTGCCGGCTGTATGGGATATTCTGCCACGCCTTTTTCAAGCGCTACATCCAGCTTGATGGTGGCCAGCTGATGAGAAAGAGGCAGTTGCTCAAGGGAGGCACGCAGGCTTTCTCCCACTTTGCCTTTTATTTGTTCCGCATTTTCGACGATGCCATCAAGGGTGCCGTATAACGTTAACCACTTCACCGCTGTTTTCGGCCCCACTTTGGGAATACCGGGAATGTTATCGGAGGTATCGCCCATCAAGGCGAGATAATCAATAATACGCTCTGGAGGTAGGCCAAATTTTTCAATCACCCCCTCTCTATCCATTTCTGTATAGCCTTTTGGCGTATCGGTTTTGACCATGGTGTTAACCAGGCTAACATGCTCGCTCACCAGCTGCTCCATGTCCTTATCCCCTGTGGAAATAACTATTCGCCGCCCCAGTTTGGTGGCTTCTTCCGCCAAGGTGCCAATCACATCGTCTGCCTCAACGCCCTCTATGGCGAGCAGTGGCAAACCCATGACTTTGATCAGCGCATGCAGTGGCGCAATCTGCGCGCGCAAGTCATCCGGCATTGGTGGGCGGTTGGCTTTGTATTCTGGGTATAAATCGTTGCGGAAGGTTTTACCCTTGGCGTCAAACACCACCACCATCTCTTCTGGCTGATAGTCGCTGATAAGCTTACGTAACATGCTCACCACGCCACGAATCGCGCCGGTGGGCTGGCCCGCAGAATTCATTAAAGGCGGCAGGGCGTGGTAGGCTCGGTAAAGATAGGAGGAGCCATCCACCAAAATAATCGGGGGAGACACTTGTTCAGAGGCAGACTTGCTCACAATGACTTACTCGCAATAGATAGATAGCCGAGAGGCGGCTATTCGAAGCCGGTGTAGCTTACTGAAAGCCGCTGCTGATTGCATCTTTCTGGCCGCACTATCCGCTGTTAGACTACCTCTTATAATGACTATTCAGCACACGCTCAAATTTCGGTGTGTGCTGAATAAGTCCCGCTTACAATTCAAACAGGTTAGCCATGTCCGTTTACACTGCCATAAGCTCCGCTCAAATTGAATGTCTGATCAAACCTTATGGGCTAGGTACGCTTGTGAGTTACCGTGGAATTTCCAGTGGTATAGAAAACAGCAATTACTTTATTACCCTGCAAAATCCCGCTGGGGAGAAAACGGAGTATGTGCTCACAATATTTGAGCGCTTGCACTTGGATGAGCTACCTGTTTTTGTTCAACTCACCACTTATTTGAACCAGAAAAATTGCCCCGTACCCTGCCCAGTGGCCGATCAACAAGGGGTGCAGATCAAGGAAGTGGCCAACAAACCCGCCGTAATCGTACCCAAGGCCAAGGGGGAGCACTGCGAGCTAACATCTATTTCCCATTGTGAACAAATTGGTCGCGCACTGGCCAAAATACACCTCGCTGCCAAGGATTTTAAACCCCAAATAGATAATCCACATAAGCTGCACTGGCTACAACAGTCCGCCGATACCTTGCAAGGCATGCTAAACAAAGAGGAAAGCGATTTACTAAACAAAACGCTTCAATCGCTTCAGTCGTTTTTTGCAAGGAAACCTCCTCTTCCTGGGGGCATCATTCATGGGGATTTGTTTCGCGACAACGTATTATTTGCAGATCAGCAACTTTCGGCCTTAATCGATTTTTACAATGCCTGCCATGATGACTGGCTTTATGATGTCGCCATCACTGTGAATGACTGGTGTAGCAATAGTGATGGCAGTCTGGATGCAGGGCGTAGCGATGCATTTTTGACCCACTACCAGGCTGTGCGACCTTTTACTGCAGAGGAAAAAACCTGTTGGTCGGCATTTCTATTAATGGCAGCCTGCCGTTTTTGGGTTTCACGCCTGCTCGACTGGCACCACCCCGATAATCAAAATCGGGAGGAAGAAATGCCCCACCCCATTACGGTGAAAGATCCTGTGGAATTTCAACGTATTGTTGCCGATCGATTAACGTAGGTTTTATTAATTCGCAACTATTCAGCGAGCCCTGTAACTGCTCAGGTTGCGTTCAAAGTTGAGCAGAACAAGGCGAAAAATGTGAGTTTATATCGTTAAATGATCATTTTTTAACGCCGTTATGCGCAAATTTGGGCGTGAGCTGAATAGTTACATTAATTCACCTTGTTACGGACACACTCACCGAGCCGCAAAGAGAGATCCTCCATAAACGCGGCATACGTTTCAAACGGCCCTCCAGCAAGAGGGTCAAGCTCGGCGACCCGATAACGACTCACAGGCTGGCCCTTAAACAATAGAGAAACCAAGCGCGGCGACATAGTTGGCCCGGCTACAAAGCATTGAATATTCTGTGTTTTGATCACCGCTACCACCTCCGTGATGTGGCGCACCCCTGGGCTCATCTCAGGCTCGACAGTGACCACGGCTGCAGGCGTCAGCCCCATAAATGCTTCCAAATATTGGTAGGCATCATGATGAACCACAAAGCCCGATTTTTGTTTGGCAAAGGATTTCCGAAAAACATTCAGCTTTTCTATATCCCGTTTGAATTCTTCCAGATTCCGCTGATAGACCGGGGCGTTTACAGAGTCCAGCACCGATAGCTTTTCTACCAAAGCGATGGCCATTTGCAGGCTATTTTCTGGCGACAACCAAATATGAGGGTCGACCTCAAACTCTTCATGGTGTCCATGATGATGACCACCTGCCAAGGAGCGCAGTGCTAGATGCTGAAGTTCTGGCAGCAGGCTGAGATTCAATTGCTGCGACGGTGCTTTAGCACCCATCATTTTGACTAAATAGGGCTCCACATCTGGCCCTAACCACAGTATTAAACTCGCTTGTTTTACACGCTTGGCAGCGGAAATCTTTAATGAGACATCATGAGGGCTTATGCCCGGCGGCAACAAAGCGGAGGACTCTTGCGTGACACCCTGCGTTATCTGAGAAACAATCAGTTGTATGGGCTTAATCGTGGCAAGCACGCTTATTTCACTGGCGCTTACGTTGATGGCGCTGCCCAATAACAAGATGCTCAACCAACCGGCATTCAATAATTTCCGCTTAAACATTTCACTCTCTATTCTCAGCTCTGCCATCGCTCACCGAGTCTTTTTAATTTATAAAGTGTTATATTATAACATTACAATTTCAGCAAATGCGAAACAGCCCTTTTATGCCCGAATTTAAGCACGCATATAGCCCGTTTAAAAACCATCAACATAGCCAATGCATTCACCACGCCCTGTGCAGCGCAGAAAAACTGTGCAAAGAAAATGGTTTTCGGCTTACCAATGTCAGAAAACGAGTGCTGGAGTTGATCTGGGAAAGCCATCAAGCTTTAGGTGCCTACGCCATTCTGGAGCAACTCGGGCAAGAGGGCGTCAAACCCGCGCCGCCCACGGTATACCGAGCCTTGGATTTTTTATTGGATGCAGGGCTGGTGCATCGCATTAATTCCCTGAATGCCTACATTGGTTGCAACCACCCCAAAGATCATCATCATGGTTCGTATTTTTTGATCTGCCAACATTGCCGCATTGTGGCAGAAATTCATGATCAAGCTATCGATGAAGAAATTAGCGCACTGGCTAAACGGGAGGCGTTTATAGTCTGCGAGCGCGCGCTCGAAATCAGTGGTATCTGCCAACGTTGCCAGGAGAACGGTCATGCCGGATAGCTTGCTGCGTTTGAACGATATGTCTCTACACTTTGGTGAAAAATCAGTTCTTGAGCATGTGTCCCTTTCCCTGAAAAGAGGGGAAATCACCACGCTAATTGGCCCCAATGGAGCGGGAAAATCAAGCCTCGTGCGTATTGCTCTTGGGCTGCTGAAACCCAGCAGCGGCGAGGTTATACGGCAGACAGGTTTACGTCTTGGTTATATGCCACAGAAATTGGTCATTGACGACTCCCTCCCTTTAACAGTATTGCGTTTTTTACAGCTCGCCCACCGCAGCAATAAATCGACCGCCCTGAATATCCTTTCTATGGTAGAGGGGCAGCATCTGGCAAAACAGGCCGTACAAAAACTCTCTGGCGGTGAATTCCAACGCGTTCTACTGGCCAGAGCCATCTTACGTAAACCAGACTTATTGGTTCTGGATGAACCCGTACAAGGGGTGGATATGAGCGGCCAGCGCGAGCTTTATCGGCTGATCACACGGGTACGGGATGAGTTCAATTGCGGCGTGTTAATGGTCTCCCACGACTTGCATTTAGTGATGAAACAAACCGATCACGTGATCTGTTTAAACCGCCATGTATGCTGCGCTGGGCTGCCAGAAAACATCAGTAACCATCCCGCATACCTACAGCTTTTTGGTCAGCCCGAAGAAAGTGAGCTAGCCATTTATACCCACCACCATGATCACCAACATGGTTTATCCGGTGATGCCTGTTCTGATGATAGCCACGAGCACGATGGAGAAGAAAAATGATGGAATTATTGCTGCCGTCCTTACTGGGTGGTATCGGCGTTGCCTTGGTGGCGGGGCCATTAGGCTCATTTTTGGTATGGCGACGCATGGCTTACTTTGGCGACACCTTATCGCACTCGGCCCTATTGGGCGTGGCGCTGGGTTACGCGCTGGAGTTAAATATCAATATCACGGTGATTGTTGTTTGCATCAGCATGGCGCTGGGTTTAGTGGCCTTGCAGCAGCAACGCTACATCGCTAACGACACCCTATTAGGTATTCTGGCCCACAGTAGCCTGGCGCTGGGTTTGGTCGTCGTAAGTTTATTGAATGACAGCCGTTTGAATCTTTCCAGCTTTTTATTCGGTGATTTGCTTTCGGTCACCACGGAAGACCTCATCACCATTTACGCAGGCAGCATCAGTGTATTGATCACATTGGTATTGCTTTGGCGTCCACTTTTGGCCATCACGATACATGAAGAATTAGCAGAAGTAGAAGGCGTGAAGGTCTTCTGGGTCAGGCTGGCATTAATGGTCATTATTGCCTTGGTCATCGCAACAGCGATGAAAATCGTAGGCATTTTGCTTATTACTGCCTTGATGCTGATACCCGCTGCCAGCGCCCGCCGCTGGGCCAGTTCACCAGAATCTATGGCGGTGCTGGCAAGTATATTGGGGATGATTGCGGTCTGCGGAGGATTGGTCATGGCCTACAACTTCGATACCGCCTTAGGGCCTACCATCGTGGTGTGCTGCACACTGTTATTTTTATTATGTTATTTATGGCCGAAGAAAAGCGTGTAATTGTGCGTGTAACGACTCAGCTCACGCTCAAATTCGTGCATAACAGCGTTAAAAAATGATCATTTAACGATATAAACGCACATTTTTCGCCTTGCTCTGCTCAACTTTGAACGCAACCTGAACTCTTACTTGTGCTTGTCTTATTGCAAAATCGAACTTGCGGTTCTTTGAATTTCATTGGATAACTGGCTAGATACCCCGTTAGCATCCACCGTAATACCGGCAATATAGTAAGTCATCCCTTCTTCCAAATCCTCTAGGGTCACACTTGTCGGCACAAAGCCACCCGTTAACTCCACCGTGATCGCATCGCTATATTCACCACTCTTCTGGCCGTAGTAAACAGTGTAAGACAAGATATCATCAGCAAGTAAAGGGCTTCCATCCTCTCTTTCGACAGGTGCGGACCAGTTCACCAGAACAGACCCCACTTGATTTCCTATAGGAATAAAGCTCACGCTAAGCGAAACATCATCGTCAACAACAATAGTACAATCAGAGGGGCTACCGGCACACAGGCCCGACCACGCCTCGAGTTCAAAGCCCTCTACGCCTAAAGCACTCAAGGTGACACTACCACCATCCAGCACTTGTGTGCTGCAGACGCTTGCAGAACAATTTAGGTCGGCAGCCAAACTAAATGCCGAGCCGC
>JAESUE010000408.1 GCA_016763235.1 Pseudomonadales bacterium | reverse complement strand
TTCTCTTGCGTCAATATGAGGCGGAGGGTGTTGATATGTTACTTGATGGTTTTCCACTGAAAGATTACCCCCTTGATTCTTTGCATCAACATTTTGCCGTAGTGCCGCAAGACCCTTTTTTATTTTCCACCACGGTGGCAGAAAATATTCGTTTGGGAAAACCTGAGGCCAGTGACGAAGAAGTGAAACAGGTAGCGCAGATGGCCGCTGTGCATGACGATATTATGGCCTTCCCCAAAGGTTACGATACCGAAGTGGGTGAGCGTGGGGTCACTCTGTCGGGTGGACAAAAACAGCGGCTTTCTATCGCTCGCGCTTTATTAAGGGATGCGCCAGTGCTGGTGCTTGATGATGCCTTGTCGGCGGTAGACGTGGCAACGGAGAAAAAAATTCTACAGCACCTGCGTTCTCAGCGGGGTGATCGCGCCATGATTATTGTTTGTCATCGTTTATCTGCGGTGAAGGACGCCGATGAAATCGTGGTTCTGCGCCAAGGCCAAGCGCTTGAGCGAGGTGTTCATGCGGAACTGATGCTGCAAAATGCTTGGTATGCGGAAGCGTATCGCTATCAGCAAATCGAGCAAGCCGTGGTGGAGGGGCGTTGATGAATACGCGTAATGTGATACGCCGCTTATTGGTTTATGCCTTTGAAGATAGGCGCATGGTGTTTATCACACTGCTGTTATTGCTGGTGGCAACTGGGGCGAGTATTGCTGGGCCTTATTTAATTAAAATATTTATTGATGATTATTTGGTGCCGGGTAATTGGAATATGTTGCCCATTTTAGGCCTTGCTGCTGCCTATAGTTTGGCAAATATTATTGCCGCCTGGCTGGGTTATCAGGAGTCATTGCGCCTTAATCGTATTGCCCAATCGGTGGTATTGCGTTTGCGCGAAAATATTTTTTCTCACTTACTGAGAATGCCTCTTAAACGATTTGATCATGTGGCTGTGGGCTCATTAATTTCACGCGTTACTAATGATACGGAAGCAGTCAAAGATCTTTTTGTTGGTGTGTTAGGGGTGTACTTAAAAAATTCCATCAGAATAGTTGGCGTATTTATTATGATGGCCCTAATGAACTGGCATTTAATGCTGATTTGTCTGTTGTTTTTACCCTTTGTTGTTGCCGTGATGATGTTATACCGCCGCTTGAGTACGCCGACATTTCATCGCGCCCGCGAGTTACTAGCACAAATTAATGCGTCATTAAATGAAAGCATTCAAGGTGTGAGGGTGGTGCAGTTATTTAATCAAGAAAAACGATTTGCTCAACGCTTCCATACTTTATCAAATGCACATTTTTCAGCACGAAAACGTACCATGCAAATGGATGCGTTATTATTACGCCCCATGGTGGACTTTCTTTACCTGCTGACATTGGCGGGATTGCTTTATTATTTTGGCATTAATCACCAGAACCTGGGCATTGAAGTGGGCGTGCTTTACGCTTTTTTAAATTACCTTGGTCAATTCACCGAGCCATTGATTGAAATGACCCAGCGATTGAATTTATTTCAGCAATCTACCATTTCTGCAGGGCGCGTATTTCAGTGGTTGGATGAAGAAGCAGAAGTGGATGAAGGTACACAGGGCTTGAAATTCCAACAAGGCATCTTGGAATTTAATCATATTTATTTCAGTTATGATCAACAAAAAGAAGTGTTGAAAGATATCGACTTCACCGTGCCTGCTGGAAGTTTTACAGGCATTGTTGGGCATTCTGGTAGCGGCAAAAGCACCATAGCCAATTTGTTAATGCGTTTTTATCAGCCAGTAAAGGGTGAAATATCTTTCGCGGGAAATAATTTGCAAGCCTACCCCCAGCAAGAAATACGCGGCAATTTCGCTATGGTGCAGCAAGAGAGTTTTCTATTTCGAGGCAGCATTGCCGATAATATTGATATGGGGCGAGGGCTTGGTGAACAGCGTGTGCGCTGGGCGGCATCGATGGCAGGAATTGATGCATTTATTGATACTCTGCCAGAAAAATACCACACTGATCTCGCCGAGCGTGGTGCAAATATTTCCGCTGGACAACGGCAGTTAATTAGCTTGGCCCGCGCATTGGCGGGGAAACCGGCTTTATTAATTCTGGATGAAGCAACGGCCAATGTAGATTCTGCCAGCGAGCAAAAAGTGCAACAAGCTATTTTAAATTTACACGGTGAAATGACAGTGATCGCCATTGCTCACCGGCTTTCTACCATCACCCAGGCCGATCAAATATTGGTAATGCATCAGGGCGAGATTGTGCAGCGTGGCAGGCACCATTTATTGCTGGAAGAATAAGGGCTTTACCAACATCTTTACCAGTTGCAGTTTCAAGCATCGCTTCTTTTCGAGGGTAACTCTGTTTCGGGACAGGTAGGGGAGTGAAATAAATAACCGCAGTGCGATGCAGTACAATAAAACGCCTCGGCCGCAGTTATTTTTTGTGCTTATAACGCAAGTTTCGGAGTTCATATTTGTGAGAATAGTCGAAGTAAATCACGGGGCGCATACCCTGTAGCTTGGGTACGACTGAATGGATGCTGGAGGTAGAGCACCAACAGTAGGCGCTTTTAGGCGACGCATGGAGCGGTTGCCGAGAACGAAGTGAAACCCAACAATTTTGAAATGCGCTTTGCCACTTTATTATTATTGATGTCGGTGACGAGCTAAGGCGCTTAAATACAAATAGCGACAGGATTAAATAAAGCGCTAGCTCATAACATCAGCATCATAGTAAGTTAAGGCGCAGAGCGTTGGGTTTCACTTCGTTCAATCCAAGCTACGGATTAGTTAGTGCCATTTTCAAGGCCCAAACTTGAGTTATAACATACGTTTTAACACATTGATTTCAGGCCCATCGATAAAACGATGTTTCACAACACCCGCAATATGCAGTATTAAAAGTCCAATCAATGAAAATACACAAATCTCATGTATTTCATGGAAAATACCACTCCAATATTCGCTTTTATCGGTAATGTCGGGCACTGAAAATAGTCCGAATATATCTATACCCTGTGAGTGCGGGTAGGTAGAACTCATAAAATATCCCGACAGCGGCATACAAATCATTGCGACATACAGTAA
>JAESUE010000407.1 GCA_016763235.1 Pseudomonadales bacterium | reverse complement strand
TAAGGTCTATGCCGGTAAAGCCTTGGAAATCTTCATGTAGAGACTTTCCCGCATCTTCTTCGAGGTGGGCGCGCAGTATAGTGATGCGTTTGTGTTCACCGTTCTCTAGGGGGATGTCGACATAACCATGGTTAACAATGGCTTCGTGGAGTTGGGTGGTTTGGTAGCCCTTGGGGGAATCGGGGTAAAAATAATTCTTACGATCGAAAGCAGAGCGGTGGCTGATGCTCGAATGGGTAGCAAGGCCAAATTTTACTGCCATACGCAAGGCTTCTTCGTTAAACACTGGCAGGGTGCCAGGCATCCCAAGGTCAATGAGTGATGCCTGGGTGTTGGCTTCCGCGCCAAATTTGGTGGAGGAGCCAGAAAAAATTTTAGACTTGGTCGCAAGTTGAACGTGTACTTCCAGACCGATAACGGTTTCCCATTTCATGTGTTTCCCCTCCTAGCGCATGGATCTGGCAAGCAGTTGCTTATGCCAGTCGGTATTTTGTTGGAATTGATGGCCGGCATTGAGTAGATCAGACTCACCAAAATAATTGCCGATGAGCTGGAGCCCAACGGGCATATCGTTGGAGATGCCGCAAGGGATGGACAATGCGGGCAAGCCAGCTAAGTTTACGGCGATGGTGTAAATGTCATTCAGGTACATGGTGACAGGGTCTTCGCATTGATTATTTAGGGCAAAGGCGGTGGAGGGTGTGGTGGGGCCGGCAATCATATCGACTTGCTCAAAGGCTTTCAGATAGTCATTTTTGATTAAACGGCGAGCCTTTTGCGCTTGCAGGTAGTAGGCATCGTAAAACCCTGCGGAAAGCACATAAGTACCGATGAGGATACGACGCTTTACCCCTTCCCCGAAACCTTCTCCACGGGAACGCTTATACAAATCTTCCAGGTCGACAGGGTTTTCGCAGCGGTGTCCAAAACGAACGCCATCAAAGCGGGAAAGGTTTGATGAGCACTCCGCTGGGGCAATAACGTAATAGGCGGGGGTGGCGAGGTCTGCATTGGGCAAATCAATTTCTACTAATGTTGCACCAAGCTTTTCGTATACGGCAAGGGCATCCCGTACAGATTGCTCTATATTGGCATCGAGCCCTTGGGTGAAAAATTGTTTGGGCAGACCAATTTTTTTGCCTTCTAAAGAGGCATTAAGATTTGCCGTGTAGTCTTCTACAGGGCGACTGGAGCTGGTGGAGTCCTTGGCGTCAAAGCCTGCCATAATGTTCATCAATAGGGCAGCATCTTCGGCATTTTGTGTCATCGGCCCAGCTTGGTCAAGGCTGGATGCGAAGGCAACCATGCCCCAGCGAGAGACGCGTCCGTAGGTGGGCTTGAGGCCGGTGATGCCACAAAAGGCAGCAGGCTGGCGAATAGAGCCGCCGGTGTCGGTGCCAGTCGCTGCGGGCGCAAGCCCTGCTGCCACGGCTGCTGCGCTCCCTCCGGAGGAGCCGCCGGGTACACAGTTGAGGTTGTGAGGGTTTTTTACTGGGCCGTAGTAGCTGGTTTCGTTCGATGAGCCCATGGCAAACTCATCCATGTTTGTTTTGCCGAGCATTACCAAGCCAGCGGCTTCGCACTTCTCAATAACGGTGGCATTATAGGGCGAAATAAAATTATCCAGCATCTTGGAGGCGCAGCTGGTTCTTACGCCATCGGTGCAAAAGATATCCTTGTGGGCAATAGGGACACCGCTTAGTAAGGTGGCGTTGTTTTTTTCTCGTTTCTCGTCAGCTTGTTTTGCCTGAGCGATTGCTTGGTCTTCAGTGGTGGTGATGAAGCTGTTAATTTCTGGGTCGAGCTGTTTGATGCGTTGAAGATAACTTTTGGTGATTTCAACACTGGAGAATTCTTTTTGCTCTAATCCCCGGGCAATGTCTGCAAGGGTTTTGTGGTGCATGGGAATGTATCCTGTAAAAAAGGGGAGTGCTTGGCTGTTTGCGTTTTATTTACGGCATCACTCGATGACTTTAGGCACCAGAAATAAACCATCTTCTATTAAAGGTGCATTTTGTAGGAATTTTTCCCGCTGGTTTGATTCAGTGACCTGGTCGGGGCGAAGTCGCTGGGTTTGTTCGAGTGGATTAGAAAGAGGTTGAATGTTTTCTGCACCGATTTTCTGAAGTTGATCCACCATGCTGAGAATATTAGAAAGGTCTCGCGTATATTGACGGATATCTGCTGGATTAATTTCAATACGGGCGAGTTGAGCTATATTGTTAACTTGGGTTTCGTCCAGGGACATGGGGTTTTCTCTCGTCAAGACTTTTGCCTGAAAGTAAGGTGCTTCTTTCTATGCAAAGTGCTCTATTTAAGTGGGCGGTAAATAATTGTACATCCCGCATCCAAACCTGCGGTGATGCTTGTACATTAGTAATACCTCTGCGAACTCTGTAACTACTCAGATTGCGTACATTACACATTATTGAGTACATATAGGTTAGCATGTGCTTGGTTTCTAGTCACACTGATAGGGTCTGTTCGAACTGGCATCTCTTAATCGGCTTGCCCAAAACATCGGCCGTTGTTAGAGTGGCTCCCTTTTGGAAATATTTAGGTTGGTTTTATATGTTTAAGCGTTTAAGAGGAATGTTTTCTACGGATCTTTCCATCGATCTGGGTACTGCAAATACGCTTATTTATGCGAAGGGTAGGGGGATCGTATTAAACGAGCCGTCAGTGGTAGCGATTCGCACGACAGGGTCGCAGAAAAGCGTTGCTGCGGTGGGTACCGAAGCGAAAAAAATGCTAGGCCGTACCCCCGGCAATATCACGGCTATTCGTCCTTTAAAGGATGGTGTGATTGCTGATTTCCAAGTTACTGAGAAAATGTTGCAGCACTTTATTGCGGCTGTGCATGAAAACAGTTTTATTTCGCCAAGTCCTCGCGTGTTAATTTGCGTTCCCTGTAACTCGACACAAGTTGAGCGGAAAGCGATTAGAGAGTCCGCTTATGGTGGTGGAGCGCGGGAGGTTTATCTTATTGAAGAACCTATGGCTGCTGCTATTGGGGCGGGTTTGCCGGTTGAAGAAGCGCAAGGCTCTATGGTGGTAGATGTAGGTGGCGGAACCACTGAAATTGCGATTATTTCTCTTAACGGCGTGGTCTATTCTGAGTCGGTAAGAGTAGGTGGCGACAAGTTTGATGAGGCTATTGTCGCTTATGTGCGCCGGCAATATGGAAGTTTGATTGGCGAGGCCACTGCCGAGCGAGTAAAAAAGGAAATTGCCATCGCCCACAAAGACTGTGAAATTCGTGAAATTGATGTGCGCGGGCGTAACTTGGCAGAAGGCGTGCCACGCTCGTTTGTTTTGTCCAGCGCAGAAATTCTGGCAGCGCTACAGGAGCCTCTTAGTACTATTGTAGGCGCTGTAAAAAGCGCCTTGGAACAGTCTCCACCCGAGTTGGCATCTGATATTTGTGAGCGAGGTTTAGTGTTGACGGGAGGCGGTGCCTTATTGCGAGGTTTGGATGTGTTGCTGAGCGAGGAAACGGGTTTGCCTGTACTAGTGGCAGAAGATCCTCTCACTTGTGTTGCGCGCGGCGGCGGTAAGGCCTTAGAGATTATGGATAAGCTTGGCTTGAACCTGTTGGCGGTGGAGTAGTGACCGCTAAACTTCCTTGCTTTGCAGGCTTGCTTCACCCTGATGCATACTATGGGCCGGCAACAGCCCCCCTTAAAATGTATATTGGCGAAAACAGCTGTGCGAGCAGTTACGCAAGCTGTTAAGCAGGGGGCCTTATTAACACCTTATTTTCCAAAGGGCCTGCGAGTAAATTCCGTGTTTTATTGACTGTTTTTATCTCCCTCTTCTTTATCAGCATCGATCAGAAAACCGATAGGCTGGTTCCATTACGATATGGCCTGGCCTATTTTGCCACTCCCTTCTATATCGCGAGCGATATTCCTTCTAGAGTTTCTTACGCAATTTTTCAGAGCATTGCAAGCAATGACATGCTGTCGGAAGACAATCAGCGCCTTAAACAGCAGGTCTTGCTGCTTCAGCGGCGAGTACAAAAACTGGCGGCAATGTCGGCGGAAAATGTACGCTTGCGAGAGCTGCTCAACTCCTCCGATTTACTTGATGAAAGCGTACGAGTGGCTGAAATCATTGGCGTTGACCCGGATCCCGCGCGGCATGAAATCATTATTAATCATGGTAAACACCGGGATGTTAGCAAAGGTATGCCAGTGCTGGATGCAGAAGGCTTAATGGGGCAAGTGATAGAGGTAGGCCCCTTTACGAGCCGCGTTATTTTGATCACTGATTCCACTCACGCCATTCCAGTGCAAGTGAACCGAAACGGTATGCGGGCCATTGCGGTCGGGTCGGGCAGTTTGGATAAACTGGTGCTCACCCATGTCCCGGATACGGCCGATATTGAAGAAGGCGATCTACTGGTTAGTTCTGGTTTGGGAGGACGGTTTCCAGAAGGCTATCCTGTCGCGATAGTAAGCAGTGTAGAGCACCACCCAGGGTTACCCTTTGCTGTGATTGAGGCGAAGCCTACTGCACGATTAGATCGAAGTCGGCACGTGTTGTTGGTTCATCAGTTTGGGGATGAACCCGATGAGTAATATGCGCGCACAGGGCGGCTGGGTGATTGTTTTGAGCTTTGTCGCTGCTTTTTACTTATCTATATTGCCACTTCCGGTTTGGGCTGAAAGCTGGCGACCTGAGTGGGTGGCTCTCGTGTTGATCTATTGGGCTTTTGCCTTACCGGGTCGCGTGGGCGTGGTTTCAGGATGGTTTGCAGGTTTGTCATTGGATGTGCTGGAAGGTGTAACGCTGGGACAACATGCTTTATCCCTTACAATTGTGGCTTACCTTGCCGGCTATTTACACCGACGGGTGCGCGCGTTTCCACTTTGGCAGCAATCCTTGTTGGTGTTGCTGCTAGTGGGAATAAACCTGCTGCTTATTCGGATGATTCAGTCTTCCATTTCACAAGTAGAAAATGGTTTGCTGTATTGGGCTCCCTGTTTGATTAGTGCATTTCTTTGGCCTTGGGTCGTTGCCATGTTGCGATTTTTTCAGCGCTACTTTCATGTTAGATAGTAACGCCCATGTTAGTCCTATAAAAATATAGGCATCAGTGCAGCGGGTTTACAAATTAGGTAACACTTCAGCGAACCCTGTTGCTGTTCAGGTTGCGCTGAATAGTGGTCATATTCTTTGGGGTAGCTATGTCTTATTCGTTTTATCTTGCATCAGGCTCTCCTAGGCGTATGGAGTTGCTTTCACAAATTGGCCTGCAGTATCAGCAGATATTACCTTCCGTTGATGAAACCAAGAATGCGGATGAATCTCCCGTTAATTTTGTGAAACGTTTAGCTAAGCTTAAGGCTGAGGCGGGGCGAGATATGTTGCCGGAAGCGCAGCTAAAACCGGTTTTAGGGGCGGATACCATTGTCGTTTTAGATGGTCGTGTATTTGGGAAGCCCAAAGATAATGAAGAGGCATTTACGATGCTGATGGCACTTTCCGGTCACACGCATCAGGTAATGACTGCCGTTACCGTTGTAACGCCAAGTAATGAAAAGACGCTATGCGTATGCTCAAAGGTGACGTTTAGAAACATCCTCCCTGAGGAAGCGCGTGCTTATGCAAAAACAGGCGAGCCGATGGATAAGGCTGGGGCGTATGCTGTGCAGGGAGTAGGTGCCATATTTGTGGAAAAAATAGAAGGAAGCTACAGTGCTATAGTGGGCTTGCCACTAATGGAAACGGCAAGCCTTTTGCGTGAATTCGGGGTGCCAACATTGGCATCCGATTAATAAAAAAGTATTAGTAACTATTCAGCTCACGCTCAAATTTTAACGCAACCTGAACAGTTACAGCGTTCGCTGAGGTGTTACAAACGTTACAGAGTTTACTAAATAGAAGTAAAGAATTTTCCAGATGAAAGGGCAAAAGTAAGAAATGAGTGAAGAATTCCTGATAAACGTTTCTAACGTCGAAACCCGCGTCGCATTGCTTGAAAATGGTGTTCTGCAGGAAATTCGGATTGAGCGGGATGATAGTAAAATTCTGGTGGGGAATATCTATAAAGGCAAGGTCGTGCGCGTGTTACCGGGTATGCAGGCTGCTTTTGTTGATATTGGCCTCGAACGTGCCGCATTTATCCACGCCAAGGAAATTCTACCGATTAAAACGGGGGGTGATGCGGGTGATGATAGCCATCAATTAAGTATCAGCGAATTAGTCCGCGATGGTCAAAGCCTGGTTGTACAGGTCACCAAGGATATGATTGGTAGTAAAGGTGCACGTTTAACGACACACCTGTCCATTCCATCTCGTTATCTCGTTTATATGCCATACAGTGATCACGTTGGCATTTCTCAGCGTATTGATGAAGAGGAAGAACGAGAGCGCCTGCGAGCCATCGTGAGCGAGTTCATGGGGGATAATCCAGATGTCACGGGCGGTTTTATATTGCGCACAGCGGCAGATGGCGTCAGTGCAGAAGATATTCTCAAAGATATAGAGTTCCTATTGAAGGTATGGGGCTTTGCTGAAGTGCAGATAGGTAGCGTGCCCGTAACATCGGTTGTTTACGAAGGTTTGCCCCTTTTAATGCGAACGGTTCGCGACCTTACCGAAGGGCATATCAACCAGGTTCGAATTGATTCTGAAGACGCTTATCAAATGGTGATAAATTTCGTCAGGCAGTTTGTTCCCAGCATGGAATCACATATTGAAAATTACGTGGGCGATCGCCCCATCTTCGACCTTTATGGTGTTGAGGATGAACTGGAAAAGGCCTTGCATCGAAATGTCGGTTTGAAATCAGGGGGGCACCTGGTTATAGATCAGACGGAAGCAATGACGACCGTTGATGTGAATACCGGCACTTATGTGGGGCATCGTAATCTTGAAGAAACCATTTATAAAACAAACCTTGAAGCTGCTCATGCCATCTCGCGGCAGCTCCGATTAAGGAACCTTGGTGGTATTATTATTGTCGATTTTATCGACATGGAAGAAGAGGAACACCGTCGCCAAGTGCTACGCACGTTTGAAAAAATGCTCGAACGGGATTACGCCAAGACCAATATTACCGGAGTTTCAGATCTCGGCCTGGTGGAAATGACCCGTAAAAGAACATCGGAAAGCCTAGAGCATGTATTATGTGAACCGTGTCCTGTGTGCGTGGGTCGAGGCTCTTTAAAAACAGCCACCACTATTTGTTATGAAATTTTCAGAGAAATTCGTCGCGTGGCACATTTCTATGAGGCAAAAACCTTTATGGTCATTGCCTCACAGGCCGTTATCGACAGATTGCTTGATGAAGAATCTGCTCATGTGGCAGACCTGGCTGAATACTATGGATGCAATATTACCTTCCAAGTTGAAAGCATGTATCAGCAGGAAACGTTTGATGTGGTGCTACTTTAATCAGATGTTAACTATACCGTCGTTCCAAAACAAAACTGGGTTGAATTACTAAATCATGCATCGAGTCATCGACTATTGCTCAGACCGGTTATGGATCGTTGTTGCCATGATCATACTTGTGGTGAGCAGTTATGTGATGTTGGGTCGATATCTAGCGAATAGTGTCCACCTATACCGCGCAGATGTCGTTGAGCTGATAAACCAGCGCACCGGTATGCATTCTGAGATCGCTCAGCTTTCTGGACGATGGGCATATTTTACGCCAGTCATTGAGCTAGTTCGTGTTGGCCTTTATCAAAATTCGTCCAAAAACAGCCCTGTCATTAGCGCGACAAAAGTTGTTTTCGAAGTAGATGTTCTAGCCAGTCTCTTAGTTGGCGAGCCTCGCTTAGTGAAACTAAGTGTTCATGGGCTCGACGTTAGCCTTGAGCGTAATGCTCAAGGCGAATATAGCGTGTTTGGTTTCGATAAAAAACGCTCAGGGGGGCAAGGTGAACTTGATCTTCTTCCTATGATTCTTCGTCAAGATTTACTCATGCTTCACGATTCAACAATCACGGTAAATCTGGAAGACGGTAACACTCTTGTTATTTCTGATTTAGATCTCGCTTTAAAGCGCTTTGCTGGCTTTTATCACTTGGCTGCGAGTACCGAGATGAGTGGTCAAGCGTTTCGCTTGGTAACAGAAATTAACGGCAATCCACTTGAGTGGAAAACAAATGATATGGACGTTTACCTCCGTATCGGCAAGGGAGACTTGTTGCGGTGGTTACCAAAAAGTCTGTTGGAAAATATTTCCAAACGTAGCGCCATTGGATTAACCCAGTGGCGTGCTGGCACCGAAATCTGGGGTAGGTGGGAACAAGGCAAGTTAAGTAGTTTGCGTGGTTTTTTTGAAAATGAGCTGCTGGAATTTAATTATAAAGGTGAGGATGCCCTAGTCTCTCTCTCACAACTTAATAGCCAATTCCAACTTGATATGGATGGCAACGACAATGTGCAGCTCCAGCTTCAAGATTTTAGTTTTAATGTCGGGAAAGCCGTTTGGCCAGCAAGTGGTATTAAGCTAAACCTTAACTCGGAGGCAGGTACTGCTGATGTACAAATCGAGGAGGGAGAACTGGCTTCATTGAGCACATTGTTGCTTCAAACGGGTATTTTAAAAACCTCCATGCAGGAGATGCTTGGCGAGTTGGCATTAAAGGGACGCTTCCGAAATACGACAATACATTTAGAAAAAGAGTCGGAAGAAATTTTTGACCTCAGTGCTGATTTAGATTCTATTTATTGCAAACAATGGAAATATATCCCTGCAGTAAATAATTTGAGTGGTCAGATTCAGTTAAAGCCGGCTTCAGGTATTATTCAAATAGAAAGTGAACAGCTAGGCTTGGCGTCACCACATTATTTTCGGCAGCCGCTACTTGTAGAGACATTGCGAGGCCCTGTTGCATGGCAGACTAAAGAAAACAATATTCAGGTGCAAAGTGCTCATTTAATCGTCTCTAATGCAGATGTGCAAGGAGAGTTTGTTCTTGGTGTTAAGGTTCCTCTTCGTAAAAAAGGCATGGCTCAAAATCAAACAGATGCCGAACAAGGGCAAGGTGGGTCAGGGGAGAAAGAGAACGCTAAGCTAATCGAGTTAGAAAAAACACAAGGTAGCGATGCAGAGCTTTATATTACTGCTCGCTTCGATAATATCGTTGGCCAGTCACTTTCCCTCTACCTTCCTCCTTCCCTTCCGAATGATGTTTTGCAGTGGCTCGATACAGGCTTGCTTGGTGGGCAGTTAAATGGTCGCTTGCTTTATCATGGTTCTTTAAATTGGAGAAACCCACTTTCTCAACATACCTTACAAACGCTTTTAAAATTCAATAATGCGACAGTCGATTATCTTCCTGGTGAGTGGCCTTTACTCTCCCAGGCGAAGGGCTCCCTTTTTATTGATGAAAGTAACGTCTCATTTGTTGTTGAGGAAGGGAAGATTTGGGATTCAAATGTGAAAATTCCTTATGGATTTGTAGGGAAAAATTCCAAACTACCCATGGTGCATGTGAGTCTGGATGCTTCTTATGAAAGCCCCGTGCAGGATGCGCTTCGATTGTTAAATGAAACACCGCTTAAGGATGTTGTGGGGGGCAGTGCGAAAACATGGCAAGGCTCTGGCGGTGTAAGCGGGAAAATGTTGCTGAGCATTCCACTAGCAAAAAGCGACAAAGAAATGGCGCTTGATGTTGTCGCAGACTTCCAAAAAGCAAAACTTTCTTTACCAGAATTTGATTTGGTTTTTTCTGATTTAAACGGACAACTGCGGTATAACAACGCGGATGGATTGTATAGTAATACCATGCACGCAAGCCTTTTTGGTTATCCTGCCGAGATTAATTTACCCAAATTTGATTCAAGTGATGGCACATTATTTCGCCTAGACCTAGATTCTCAAATTACGTTAAAAACCTTAACCAGCTGGAGCCATCAGCCCGTACTCTCATTTATGGATGGGCTTATTGAGTACCATGGCGAGTTAAGCATCCTAAACCCCTCCGCCGTTACGACACTGCTCAGAATTTCCAGTGATACCGAGGGAATGAGCATGGACTTACCCGCACCCTTCGGGAAATCCAAAGACCAAGCAAGAAATACCCTGTTTCAGATGTTGAGTCAGGGTGAGTCTCTTTATTACTACATTCGTCAGGATCAGGTTTTTGATGCATACCTCAAAATGGATGAGAGTAAGCCAGAAACCCTGAGGCTAGTTATTGGTGAAGAGAGAGAAATATCTGAAGGTCGTGCAGGCGTTTCTATTTCTGGGCAAATAAACAGGCTCAACTGGGATGAATGGGAGCATGACCTCAGTCTGCTTGTTAAACGATATGATGATTTGGATGAGCAAGCTAAAAAGAACGTTGCATCTCCTGCGAGTGCTCAGCAAGAGTCTCCTGATTTTATTGATATGATAACGGGCATTAATCTGCAAATTGAACACTTCGACGGGTTTGGATTGCAGGTGGAAAGCATGGAAACCAACAGTATTCGTGTTGGTCAATCTTGGTGGGTGAACGCAGACAGCCCAACGGTAAAGGGGCTTTTTAAAATTCCCGATGATGATAGCCCTATTGCATTAGATCTGGATTATTTTTATATACCAGAGGAAGACTCTACTGAGGATGCTAAAACGGTATCTGCTGGTGAGCCTGTTCAAGTAGGTGTGGTAGAAAAGTCGGTGTTGGATATGACGCCTGCAGAGTTTCCTGCTGTTTCTGTGAAAATCGCCGACCTTCGAGTGGATGGCTGGGATCTGGGGAAGTGGACATTCACCGGCAAGCCTAGCGGTGAACTTTATTCTATTGATGATCTAAAAGTGGAATTGGCAGACCAGGTTCTCGATGCAAAAGCGGTATGGCGTCCTGATGGGCTGCAAAGTGTTACTGAATTCAAAGGTGTTGCACGTGGAAAAAATATTGGAAAGTTGATGTCTGTGTGGGGCCATACTCCGACGATTGTAAGCAATAGCTCATTGTTGAACTTTGATCTTTACTGGCCCCATAGCCCTTTGGACTTTTCCTTTGAAACAGTATCGGGGGATGCAAATCTAAAAATTAAAGAAGGGCGCTTTCTTGATGTCGGAGCTGCCTCTGCACTTCGAGTTCTGGGGATTTTAAATTTCGCAGAGGTGGGAAGAAGACTGCGCTTGGATTTTGGCGATTTAATTAAATCAGGACATAGCTTTAATCGTATTGAAGGCCCTATGCGCTTTAATCGGGGAATCTTGGCATTTGAGAAACTTAAAATACAGAGCCCTTCTTCAAAAATAGCGCTATCTGGTGATGTAAACCTAGTGGACGATTCGCTTGATATGGTAATGAATGTCGAGCTTGAAATCACAAAAAATCTTGTCGCAATTGCCGCTCTGGTGGGTGGGCCTGCGGCGGGAGGTGGCATGTTTATTATTGATCGCCTCATCGGCGATAGACTGGCAAAGATAGCCGGTCTGAAGTACATCGTTAGCGGAACTTTGGCTAACCCTGAGATACGACTCAAGTAGTTTATTAGCTGGCTTACTGTTGATCTAAAGGGCTGTTTTTTTTGCCGAGAAAGAAGGGTGGTGGCTCGAATAGTAAGCATTAACGAGAAATATCGATTCGATAATATTTTCTTTTAAATCATGCATTTTTTTTGCTGAAATGATCAGTTCATAACCTTGCTCTCCCATTAGTTCGTTTGCCTTAATAGATTGTAAAAAGTCAGCCTTAACTCTAAAGGCAATAACAAACCCTGCACCACTTTTTTGCACATGCCAATGTTCTGCAATATCTTCGGCTGCGCGCTGGTTCGATAAGGGCTGCAGCCGTGTTTGAAGGTTTGAGCCGAGTTGCCAATTATTTTGCTGTATTTCAAATAGCTGCTCAGGGTTTACTGCGCAGTACAGTGTAACGGGGGTGTGCGCATGGGCCACTTGAGGAAATGGTTGATCCACGTCGTCGTTGTACCTGTCTGGGTTACTGATGTGTACTGCGTTCATATTACTTCCAGTATGTAACTACTCAGTTCACGCTCAAATTCGCGCATAACAGCGTTAAAAAATGATTATTTAATCGTATAAACGCACATTTTCCGTCTTGTTCTGTTTAAATTTGAACGCAATCTGAACCGTTACAGCGTTCGCTGAGGTGTTACCCCGTGTTTTTACCCGATGGCTTAATGAGGGTTCGGGATTTCCTTATTTATACACCCATGATATTTAAAATTTATGAATAGTTTCTTTCGAGGTTTTATCTATTTTGTTTCATTTTTAGCTTGCATCTTTTCTCTGTCGTTTGATGGTGGAAGTAACAAACTAGCTGCGGTATCGCATGTTGTAAAGTTACAGTATGTGTAACTATTCAGCTCGCGCTCAAATTCGTACGCAATCTGAACAGTTGCAGAGTTTTCTGAGGTGTTACCAAAATTCAAGAATGCTGAGTAAAAAAGACGGTATATCTCAACTATGCTTATTGAGTTTGGATTAATTCAGGTTTAATTTTTTGATTAAGCCTTTTGGGAGGTTTTGTGCCAATGGAAGCCCATCGAAATTCTGCTGCGCTCGTAATGAAATCTTCGGTAACTGCGCCAGATTTGGATATCAACGATCTTCTAGGGTCGGCAAGGTCTGCGAGTATTACGCCCAAAAATATTGCATCCGATTTAGGCAGCACGGTGATGCTGCCCCCCGCTCGTTGTTTTAAGGGGCGTTTGCTTGCCGATCAAAATATATTTTCGTCAAATGGAACATGCTTGGCCAAAATGGGCCAGGTTTTGGATGTGAGTTCTGCCGAGTTAATGGCTGAAAAGAAGATGGAGGAGAACCCTCTCAATCTCGATCAAAGCAAGGTCGGCCTAAAAACCAAGCGGCTGTTGGCTGACTTTCAATGTCTTATTAAAAAAGCCCCCGGTTTTGAACGTTTCGTGGATTCAAATGGGGGGACTTCCCGTTGGCAGAAAACGTTGGCAGAACTGTTGCCCGTTTACGATGATGGCTTGGTTTATTTGGCTCATTTGCGTGACTACAGTGCAGGAAGCTATGAGCAATCATTATTTTGCAGTTGGTTGGGAGGGGTGTTGGCTCAAAGCATGCAATTAAGCCAAGATAAAGTGAAGTATTCGGTTATGGCCGGACTGTTTCACCAGCTCGGTAGGCTTCACCTTCCGGAGGCCCTTCGTTTTATTGCTGAAAATCACTGTGAGTCAGAGCAGTGGAACGACTTTCAGTATCACGTTATTTATGGAAAGCTGCTTGTTAAAAAGGCCGGTGATGTTAGTTTGCAGGCTGTGACTGAGATCATTGCGCAGCAGGGTGAATATGCAAACAGTCTTGGTTACCCCTTTTCTCTTAAGCTAAGTGAGCTGCACAAGGAAAGTATGCTTTTATCCTTGAGCCGGGACCTTTATCAATTTTTGTTTGTTGATGGGGGAACATTGCCTGATTGCTTGTTATTTTTGCAGCTGCATGAAGCGCGCTTTGGGCAGGAGGCATCCTGGGCTATGCAAAGGAAAATAAAACTCTTTCAGTCCGAATGTAACGATGACGCTATTTCTGCTTGCTTGTATAGCGAAGAAATGGCCGACTACCTCATTGAAACCAGTATTGTACTTGCCCAATTACATGCCTCGACTTCTCTTATTATTCAGCCCATAAGGCGAGGTTTGAAAAATACGGATAAGGCTTATTTAGCCGCGCACTTGCTTAATTTGTTGCATCAAATTGACGATTACAAGAACAACTCGGGTATCGTCGATATTGAGCTTGTAGCGGGCATCGACTTTATGAAACATGAAGAGGCTGAAACTCTGAATGGTGAAATTTATCAGATTATTCAGCGGCAGCGTGGTTTGTTGACATTATTTGCTGAAGTGGATTTTTTGGTTGAGAATGCCTTGAAGTCCCTTGAGGCGTCGTCAAAACAAGAGGTGCTGCTGGATGTGAAGAATCTATACGATCTGATTCACGATGCATTGGAACCGTTTAAGAGCGCTGTTAAGAACGGGGCTTGCTGATTCCTAAAATGATTTCACTAAAAACAAGCCAAGGGTCGTGTTTTTCTAAGCCCTTGATCGCGAGGTCCGCATGTTGCGCTTTTTGAATCAGCTGCAGTATTTCTTTGTGGCGTAAACGCTTTAAACTGGATTGAATCGCAGGCTTACGTTTATCCCAAATACGGTAGTCTTGAAAAATACGGTTAATGGGGCTGCCGTTTTCCAGTTTTAAGGCCATGCTGGCCAAGGTGCGTAGCTCACGAGTAATCGCCCATAAAATAAGGGTAGACTCCTGTCCTTCCTGTTTGAGACCACGGAGAATTTTAATGGCTTTGGCGGTGTTGCCTAACAGGGCCGTTTCAACCAATTGAAATATGTCGTAACGGGAGCTGTCGGTAATGGCAGATAAAACGCCTTCTTCATCAATGGGGCCTTCTCCATGCAAGAGGCGTAGCTTTTCGATCTCTTGGGAGGCAGCGAGCAAGTTGCCCTCTATTTTTTCAGCAATGATTTGTGTTGCAGCATTGTTAGGGATAAGCCCTACTTGACGCATCCGGTGGTGTATCCACTGGGGTAATTTATCCGCTTCCACAGGCCAGACTTGAACCCAAATACCTGCTTTTTCAATGGCCTTGAACCAGGCCGCACGCTGAGAGGCGCTGTCTAATTTGTCCGTAATAAGCAGAATCAGATTGTCATCATCTTGCTTCTGAGCCAGCTCCTTGAGAAAAGTTTTACCAAGATCGCTGGGTTTGCCATTTGGCATTCTTAGTTCGATAAGTTTTTTGTCGCCAAATAGCGACATGCTTTGGGTGCTTTGGTAAAGCGCATTCCAGTCGAATTGCTTATCAATGTAAAAACGTTGTTGTTCCGTAAATCCAGCGTTCTTTGCTCGCGTTTTGATTTGGTCGCAGCATTCCTGAATAAGTAAGGGAACATCGCCGCTTACAATATAAATAGGGGAGAGTTCGTTCTTCAGGTTTTGTGATAATTGATCGAGGCGTAGCTTCATTGTTGTGGCATTGTATGCTGAGAGGTGGAAGGTGGATCTACACGTTGCGTATTCGTTATCGTTGATGCAAGCCCTGAGGTATCGCTGACCGCTTGGACTTGATGCAAAATACGGTACGCGGCTTCTTGTTTCATTTCCTCCATGATCAGCTGTTCTTCTTTTTGCATAGCGCCCACTCTGGAAAGGTCATAAACAAAACTTCTCGAAAGCTGGATACGCTGGGAATGAATAAGTGTTTGCGGTGGGGGGCTCTCGCCTTCTTCACCCTGTTTTTCCACAGAGAAACTATAAATGATGACCAGAGATATTTGGTACTCAGAGGCGCGAACATTTTCCGTTACCATTGCGACGCGTTTGCTGAACTTTTCTTGCTCAATGGTGAGTCGATAGGGTGAGTGGGCATCACTGTTTATGTTCGTTTTTCTGAAAGTTTGAGTTAACACGTTGGCAAAACCCTGAAAGGAATTGCCCGCGACGATGTTGATATTGTTGATGAGTTTAAACTGGGAGCCCACCGACCGCAGGTGAAACCCGCAGCCGCTTAATAGCACTAAACATATGAGCATCAATAGGGTGCTTTGAAAGTTTGGTGTTTTCAGTTTGGCTCCGTGTTTCTTAATTGGCAACAATATTGATCAAACGACCTGGCACCACAATAACTTTGCGCACGGTTTTTCCTTCGGTGAAGCGCTGTACCTTGCTGTCGGCAAAAGCGGCCGCTTCAATGGTTTCTTTGTTTGCATCGACATCGACCTCAATATTACTACGCAGTTTTCCATTCACCTGTACGGCGAGCTTTAGGGTGCTTTGGATCAGGGCTTTTTCGTCATAATTTGGCCATGGCGCTGTTTCAATGGGTACGCTGCCGTCAGATAGAGTGCTCCAAAGCTCGTGGCAGATATGGGGAACAATCGGTGATACCAGTAGTACACAAGCTTCCAGCGCTTCCTGAATAACAGCCCTATCTTGCTCGGTTTCGGCGTTTTGTTTTCCCACTAGGTTGCTGAGTTCCATCACCGCAGCGATGGCCGTGTTAAAGGTAAGGCGACGCCCATAATCATCGCTAACTTTTTTGATGGTTTCGTGGGTCTTGCGATGCAGGGCTTGCTGGCTTTCGTTGAGCTTGTCGGCTTGCAGTATTGCGGGTTTTTCACCTAGGCTGTGTTGGTATACTTGTTTCCATAAGCGGCGCAGAAAGCGATTGGCCCCTTCTACTCCGCTGTCAGACCACTCAAGAGACTGTTCTGGGGGGGCGGCAAACATAATAAACAGGCGTACAGTATCGGCACCGTAGTTGTTTATCAGCCCTTGTGGATCGACTGTATTGCCTTTGGATTTGGACATTTTGGTGTCATCTTTAAGCACCATGCCCTGGGTTAATAAATTCAAAAAAGGTTCGTCAGACTTTACCAGTCCTTGGTCACGCATTAGCCGGTGGAAAAAACGGGCGTAAAGGAGGTGGAGAATGGCGTGTTCGATGCCGCCGATATATTGATCAACAGGTGCCCAGTAATCAACATCCTTATCAAGCATGGCATTATCACAGCTTCTACTGGCGTAACGGGCGTAATACCAAGAAGACTCCATGAAAGTGTCAAAGGTATCGGTTTCACGTTCTGCGTCGCCACCACACTCAGGGCATTTGCACTCGTAGAATTCGGGCATTTTCTTGATGGGTGAACCGACTCCATCAAATGTAATGTCGGTGGGCAACACTACTGGTAGCTCGCTTTCGGGCACGGGCACCGCGCCGCATTTTTCGCAGTTAATCATGGGGATCGGTGTTCCCCAATAGCGCTGACGGGAGACTCCCCAGTCGCGTAGGCGGAAATTTGTTTTCCGCTCGCCGCTTCCTTCTGCTTCAAGGTGTTCGGCTATGGCGGTAAACGCTTGCTCTGAGCTTAGGCCATCGAACTGCCCTGAATTATTGAGTAGACCCTTTTCGACGAAGGCCGCTTGGCTGAAATCCCATTCTGAGCCATCGTTCGCTTTGATAACGGGGTTGATCGGCAAACTGTATTTTCCGGCGAACTCCCAGTCTCTCTGGTCATGGGCTGGTACGGCCATCACAGCACCTGAGCCGTAAGACATGAGTACAAAGTTGGCGATCCAGATAGGGATTTCTTTGCCGGTAATGGGATGAATGGCCTTTAGGCCGGTGTCCATACCCATTTTTTCCATGGTGGCGAGGTCGGCTTCGGCCGTTTTTGTGTTGCCGTGCTCTTTAATAAAGTCTTGCAGTGTTTGGTTTTCTTTTGCTGCAGATTGAGCAAGAGGGTGTTCAAAAGCCACTGCCACATAGCTCACGCCCAGCAAAGTGTCGGGGCGTGTTGTGAAAACGCTCAGTGTATCTTCGCTATCTTGTAGGCCAAATTGTAAGTCGACCCCTTCGGAGCGGCCTATCCAGTTGCGCTGCATGGTTTTGACTTGTTCTGGCCAACCATCGAGTTTATCAAGGCCGGTAAGTAGCTCTTCTGCATAATCTGTGATTTTGATAAACCACTGAGGGATGTCTCGGCGCTCAACCAGTGCATCAGAACGCCAGCCGCGACCATTAATCACCTGTTCATTGGCCAGCACGGTTTTATCCACCGGGTCCCAATTAACGGTGGCGGTTTTTTTGTAAACCATGCCGCGCTTGTAGAGTTGAATAAAAAACCATTGTTCCCAACGGTAATAGTTTGGGTGGCAAGTGGCCATTTCGCGAGACCAGTCGTAGCCAAAACCCAAGGCTTGAAGCTGGGTGCGCATGTAATTGATGTTTTCGTAAGTCCACTGGGCAGGTGGTACTTGATTCTTGATAGCCGCATTTTCGGCGGGCAGACCAAAGGCATCCCAGCCCATGGGTTGTAGAACATTTTTACCCTGCATACGCTGGTAGCGGGAAACAACATCGCCAATGGTGTAGTTGCGTACGTGCCCCATGTGCAGGCGACCGCTGGGGTAGGGGAACATGGAAAGGCAGTAATACTTCTCTTTCGAGCTGTCCGCTTTGACGGTGAATGTGTCGTTATCCTGCCAATACTTCTGCGCAGTTTTTTCGATGACTTCAGGGCGGTAGATTTCTTCCATTACGTGTGTCTTTTAACCTGTTGATGGCTTGTTTAGCGGCTTCGGGTGCCTTCGCGTGAGCACCTCTTTGGATATGCAGGGGGTGGAGTTTACCACTTGAAGTGGGTGTTTTCCTACCGTGAGCCGGGTTCTTCTTCCGTTTGCAAAGCAGGGTTTTGTTTGATTTTTCTGGTAATGGATAAAGCGGCAAAACTCAGAAGAATGAGCGCTGACAAGCTCAAAATGGGCTTGGATCCCCAGTTCATAAAGGGGGTGTTGCCCTGCATGGCATAAACTTCCCCATCAAGAGTGGTTTCCACAAAGCTGGGTGCCAAATGGGTGACTTTTCCTTTGGGGTCCACAATGGCACTGATGCCGTTATTGGTGGCACGAATGAGATAGCGGCCCGTTTCCAATGCACGCATTCTGGCCATTTCAAAATGCTGAGCTGGGCCAGAGGAGTGGCCAAACCAGCCATCATTACTGATCGTGACGAGAATCTCCGCATTGCGACTTGTTCTGGCCACTAGGTCGGGAAATAGGATTTCATAACAAATATAGGGAGCGATACGGTGTTTACCAGCCAAAAGCGGGGCTTGGTTTTCATCCCCTCGGGTAAAGCTCGACATGGGAAGGTCGAAAGCACCGGTTAGCCCGCGAAGCTGGTTTTCAAACGGAATAAACTCGCCAAAGGGAACCAAACGCTGTTTATGGTAAAGCCCGCTTCCCTGGCCGACGCTGCGAATACTGTTGTAAAACAGGAAGTGACCCTCGCTGAGGTACTGCATAATAGCAAGCCCCATTATCAGGCTGCTTCCCTGATTCTTGGCGTGTTGATCAATAGTATTCAGGTAGTCACTGACTTCGTGCTCAAAGGCGGGAACAGCCGCTTCTGGCCAGATGATTATATCGCTTCCCCAGCTGGCTTCGGTTCGCTCTTTATAAAGATTCAAAATGGCGTCGCGGAATTTGACATCCCATTTTATTTCCTGGGGGATGTTGCCCTGAATAATGCTGACGGAAAGGGGGGTGTCAGAGATTTTTTCTGTCCATGTTGTTTGCTGTAGGAAGTATCCAGCGGCAGGAACGGCAATAAAATAGCTGGCCGTGCCCAATGCGGCCCATTTCAGTTTGGGAGATGGCTGGATGATTTGTCGCAATAGAATAAAGCACAGAGTAGACGCGAATGCGGTCATGAAACTGATGCCAAAAATACCGGTGATGGGTGCAAAACCTTCCACCGGAGTATCCATCATGGCGTAACCGAGGTACAGCCACGGGAAGCCGGTAAACAGCCATGTTTTCACCCATTCAACAGCGACCCAAAGGGCGGGGAAGCCGAGTAGCATCATTCTATTCAAACCCAACAGGTGAAAGAAGTAGCCCTGGATGGCAGTAATAAACCCCATAATCGCAATGAATAATGCCGTGAGTAATATTGCGAAAGGTAAGGGGGTGGCACTGTAGACGTAAATACTGATAAAAACCCATGACGCGCCCACGGCATAAAGCCCTATGCCAAAAAACCAGCCACTAAGCAGGGTTTGGCGGCGGTCTGTTTTTTGCCAAATCGCCAGTAAACCGATGAGCGAAAGAATGGGTAGCAGGCTAAGGCCGAAGGGGGCAAAACCTAAAGGTAATAGTGCTCCAAACCCTGTGGCAGCGGCGTAATAAAGCCTCGGGTGAGGTGATTTTTCGTCCATGTGGAATTTCTTCTATTTAACCCTTGCCAAACTGTTGGAGGGTGATATTAAAAAAGGTCGGCCAAGTGGTTCATCTGGCGCATAGGATAAGTTCTAAGCGCTATAAGTGGCAACAGTCTATTTTCATACCAAGGAAGGGGTGTTGGGGAGGATGCGCCGATGTAGCATCTTTTGATATTGCTTTATTACTCTATTTTTTTACTTAAAAGAAAGTAACTACTCAGCGTCAGCGCATGCTCAAATTTGAACAGTTACAGAGCTCGCTGAGTCGTTACCTTCGATGAAACATTTCCCTTCTGAACTTCAAGCAAGTGGATTGAGCGATTGTCTGCATTGAGGACGCGGAAAAGTAAATGATCAATATGCACACTTTCGTCACGCTTTGGCAAGCGCCCGAACTCTTTGAGAACAAAACCCCCGATGGTGTTGTATTGCTCTTCATCAAACTGGGTTTTGAAATAGCTATTGAACTCATCGACAGGGGTTCGGGCTTTTACCACGAAATTCTGGTTGTCACCCTTTTTGATCAAGTGATCGTCATCTTCCAAGTCGTGTTCGTCGTCGATCTCGCCCACAATTTGTTCGAGCACATCCTCAATCGTGATGAGTCCAGCGATGCCGCCGTATTCATTGACGACAATGGCCATATGGTTTTTTGTGGTGCGGAAGTCTTTAAGTAAGGAGTCTAAGCGTTTACTTTCGGGGACAAAAATAGCCGGTCGCAGAATGTCGCGAATATTGACGCGCCCCAACTTGTCATTCACAGCGAGGGGTAGCAGGTCTTTGGCTAATAGAATTCCGAGCACTTCATCGGGGTTTTCGCTGAAAACGGGAAAACTAGAGTGGGCTGACTTAATAATATCGAGGAGGAATTTTTTGGCAGGGGTGGCTTCTTTGATGAAAATCATCTGGCTGCGGGGAACCATAACCTCTTTGACCTGCATTTCCGATACCACCATGGCTCCTTCAATAATGCCCAGCGATTCTGTATCGAGTAGCTGGCGGTCTTCCGCGTCTCTTAATATTTTTCTTAGGTCTTCCCTGCTGCGTGGTTCATTACCACCAAAGGCTTGGGAAATGCGCTCAGCCCAAGAGCGTGGCAAGTTAGTACTCGGGGGTTCTTCTTTCATGTTTTTACTAGGTAGTTACAGATAGGGGTTAGCATAGCCTAATTTTGCCATGAGGGTAACTTCTAGTTGTTCCATCTTTTCAGCTTCTTCATCTTGAATGTGATCGTAGCCAAGAAGGTGCAATACGCCGTGGATAACTAGGTGTGCCCAGTGGGAATCAATTGGTTTTCCCTGCTCTTTTGCTTCTTGAAGTACGATGGGTACACAAACCACCAAATCACCGAGCAGTGGCACGTGCATACCGGGTGCCTGTTCGTAGGGAAAGGATAATACGTTGGTGGGCTTGTTTTGGTTTCGATAGGTATGGTTGAGGCTTTGGATCTCACGTTCATCCACAATGCGGATGGTAAGTTCTTGGTCTTCGCTCTGCTGCTTAAGGACGTCTTCCCCGGCAAGTTGTGCCCAGAGTTGAAACTGATCAACTTCTGGGGTGGGCAAGCTTGATGCCATTTGTACATCGAGTAGGATTTTACTGGTCATTGCGGCTGGTTATGTGCGTGCTATGCATTTTTCTTTGAGCTCTTATTGTCTTGAGCTTTGCTGGCTTTCGCTTTCGCTTTGGCCTTAGCCTGAGACTTGTCGCGTGCATCGTAGGCTTCAACAATGCGTTGAACCAAGCTATGGCGAACCACATCCTTCGCTTTAAAGATCGTAAAGCCAATGCCCTTTATGCCTTCTAGCACTTCCGTTGAATGGTGCAACCCTGATGGCGCTCCCGAAGGGAGGTCGGTCTGCGAGGGGTCCCCTGTGATAACAGCCTTTGAGCCAAAGCCGATGCGGGTCAGAAACATTTTCATCTGTTCTGGCGTTGTATTTTGGCTTTCATCAAGAATAATAAACGAGTGGTTCAGGGTTCTTCCGCGCATGTAAGCCAAGGGTGCAACTTCTATCACCTGTTTTTCAAGCAGTTTGTTGACCTGTTCAAAGCCGAGCATTTCGTAGAGAGCATCGTAGAGTGGTCGTAGGTAGGGGTTGATTTTTTCTGCCAAGTCGCCGGGAAGAAAGCCGAGTTTTTCGCCTGCTTCTACGGCAGGCCTAACCAGTAAAATGCGCTTTACTTCGTCTTTCTGCAAGGCATCTACCGCACAGGCTACGGCAAGGTATGTTTTGCCCGTGCCGGCGGGCCCAATGCCGAAGTTGATATCATAATCGCGCATTTTTTTAAGATAGGTTGCTTGGTTGTCACCTCGCGGGCGAATCAAACCGCCACGCGTTTTAATTTGGATGTCGCTGCCGGGAATGTGTGTAAAACTTTCTTTAGAGCTACTTTGGATTTCGCTGAGATAAAGATGAATGAGATCGGGGCTGAGGCTGGGTTGAAGCTCTGTTTCCGCATAGAGTTTGGTGAGTATTTCAACAGAGGTTTCGATGGACTTGGGCGAGCCGCTTACGGTTAAGTGGTTGCCGCGCTGGTGTATTTTCACCCCTAGATGGCGTTCTATTTGTTGAAGATTGCCGTTCATCGGGCCGCAAAGGCTAGATAACCTAGCGGTATCGCTAGGTTCAAGGGTGAGAGTTGTTGATTCTGGCTTGCTTGGTTCAGTCGTGGTGCTCAATATAGTGTTTAACCTTTTTTAGCGGCTTACCCCTAGTGTATCGAATTACTGGAGGTAAGTACTTTGATATTTGGTAACTGTTCAGTTTACGCCCAAATTTGAAGGCAGTCTGAGCAGTTACAGAGTCTGCTGAATAGTTGTGTGTTTAGTGATTGAAGGTAATGCTTATTCGACTGCTTGGATAAAACGTCCTTTTAGGGAGTTGCTGTAGGCGCTGTTGATTTCAATGATCGCAAATTGGCCGATGAGGGTGGCATCGGAGTGCTGAAAATTCACTACGCGGTTGTTCTCTGTACGACCTTTTAGTTCCCCAGGGTCTTTTTTGGAAACACCATCCACCAGTACTTTCTGCTGGCTGCCGACCATTTGTCGGCTGATTACCTGTGCATTTTGGCTAATTTTATGTTGCAGCGTTGCAAGACGTTCTTTTTTGATTTCCATGGGGGTGTTGTCGGGCAGCTCTGCAGCCGGTGTGCCAGGGCGTGCGCTGTAGACAAAACTATAGGAATGATCAAATTGGATTTCATCTATGAGTTTTAGCGTTTCCTGGAACTCTTCTTCTGTTTCACCCGGAAAACCCACAATAAAGTCGGAGGAAATGCTGATGCCGGGCCGAACTTGCTTCAACGCTTTGATGGTTTCGATATATTCTTCGATTTGATGGTTGCGCTTCATGGCCGTCAAAATACGGTTTGAACCACTTTGTACCGGTAGATGAAGATGGCTCACCAGTTCGGGAACCGTTGCGTAGACAGCCACTAAGGATTCGTTAAATTCAATAGGGTGGGAGGTGGTATAGCGAATACGGCTAATACCATCAATGGTGGCAATGTCTGTAATGATTTCGGCAAGATCAATCTCGTCGCCGTTTGGGTGAGCGCCTCGGTAACCATTCACGTTTTGCCCTAACAGAGTGACCTCTCTGACGCCTTGTGTCGCAAGATAAGCCACTTCAGCAATAACGTCGTCGTAAGGGCGGCTTACTTCTGTGCCGCGTGTATAAGGTACAACACAAAATGTGCAGTACTTGCTGCAACCTTCCATGATAGAAACGAAAGCAG
>JAESUE010000406.1 GCA_016763235.1 Pseudomonadales bacterium | reverse complement strand
CTAGACTTTTTCGCATGTCATCGACAATCATTTGAAAGGATAAACCTTCTTCCGCCAGCCTTCGCCTGAGAGTCCAAGGAGGAATCATAATGTGGTTCGAAATATCTTCGATTGAAAGGGATGCATTATGTAACAAGGGGCCAAGTGCTTTTTGAACGCGTTGGCCCATGCTGAGTTCGAGAGAAAGCTCTTCTTGGAGCTTTAGACACTGGGCCTGCAGTGAATTATAAAGCTGTGCATTGTGATACAAGACGGGAGTGTTGAGCGCATTCTTGCTGAGATAAATGGCGTTAGAAGAGGCGTTGAAATAAACCTTGCAAGGAAATACTTCCTGGTATTTCTTGAAATAAGCAGGTTCAGGGTATTCAAAACTAACGCTTGTAATGAGATTTTTTTTGCCACTTAACCATTCAATCCATGAACACCAGCCGGAAATAGCCATATCAACAACGAAAATATTGTAAGTGTTGTAGGGAGCAATGGAATAAAAAGACAGCTCTGCCTCGTGATTGTGAACCGAAAGTTGTGATCGTCCTCGGTTACAGCGGCTATTGAGTGGCTCGAAAAAACAGAATTGCTCAAGTGCTTCACCCAAGTTTGGCGCATTCATGGCGAGCAAGCCTGGGTATCCCAGCGATGTGATGACAGAGCGTTGTCCAGAAATTAAACCTAAAGCGGGTTCTTTCGTCATTTGGATAATTTCGTAACCCACCTTCATGAGTCGGACTAAGCCAAGCCGCTTTCCGGGTTCTGTCAGGGCCGTTTCTGTTAGTTGGGTTTTTTTTAATAATTCTTTTCTATTGGCGCCTAGTTCTTCCGCTGTTTTTATAAGAGTATTGATAAAATCGTTAGAGACATCGCCGATTTTGTTTTCCATTATCAAGGCCATTATTCTTATATCCTATTTGCACACATTGGTGCATATTTTGTACGTAAAGGATATTGAGTGAAAGCGCGAATGCTCGTCTAATTATAAGGGAGTACAGGGATAAATCTTCTAAAAATAAACGAAAGGTGGTTATTATTTGGATGTTTATTCTTGGTGTAATAAGATAAAATTAATTAAAACAAGTTATTAAAGAGCTATTGTATGGCTGAATTTCTTATTTAGCATATGCTCTAGCCTGTCGGAGAAATTGTGATCAAATCTAATCAATACGAAAAACTACTCCAGCCGCTAGACCTAGGGTATACCCAACTACGCAGCCGCGTCATTATGGGGTCTATGCACACGGGTCTTGAGGAGCATTACGAAGGCCTTGGGAAAATGGCCGAGTTTTTTGCCGCACGGGCCCGTGGTGGTGTTGGTTTGATTATTACCGGTGGGTACGGCACCTCCCCGCGTGCGGCATTAGGGCCTGGCTCTGCATTAATGGTGACAGAGGAGGATTCCCGCAAGCACGAAATCGTCACACAACGTGTGCATGAAGAAGGGGGCTTGATTGCACTGCAGCTTTTAAATGCGGGTCGTCAGGCGTATCACCCTGATGCTATTGCCCCTTCTGCGATTAAATCCCCCATTTATCCTTTTCCACCTCATCCTCTTAGTGAGCAAGAGGTGGAGGATGAGCTTGAAGGCTTTGTGAATGCCGCCGCTCTAGCGCAATCTTCTGGTTACGACGGTGTTGAAGTGATGGGTCCAGAAGGTTATCTCATAAACCAGTTCTTATCTTCGCGCTCTAACCAACGAGAAGATAGCTGGGGAGGCAGTTACGAAAACCGTATGCGTTTTCCCGTTGAAATTGTCTCGCGTATTCGCAAGCGTGTTGGTGAAAAATTCATTATCGTTTACCGTCTATCCATGCTCGACTTGGTACCAGGGGGCAGTAGCTGGGAAGAAACCGTGATGCTCGCTAAGGCGATAGAATCTGCCGGTGCGACGATTATCAATACCGGCATCGGTTGGCATGAAGCACGCATTCCTACTATTGCCACGATGGTGCCAAGGGCTGCATTTTCCTCGGTTACAGGCAAGCTGAAAAAGGAAGTGTCCATACCCGTTAGCGCGAGCAATCGTATTAATACACCGGAGGTGGCCGAACAAATATTGGCGGATAACGAGGCCGACTTAGTGTCCATGGCCCGCCCAATGCTGGCTGACCCTGAGTTTGTAAACAAAGCTCGCAGCGGACAGCGCGCTAATATCAATATTTGCATTGGCTGCAACCAGGCTTGTCTCGACCATACTTTTATGGGGAAACGCAGCTCTTGCCTGGTGAACCCGCGTGCTTGTTATGAAACCGAACTGGTTTATACGCCCACTGAAAAAGCTAAAAAAGTGGCAGTTGTTGGTGCAGGGCCAGCTGGTTTGGCATTTTCTGTGGTTGCCGCGCAACGTGGCCACAACGTGACCTTATTTGATGCCAGTAATGAAATTGGCGGGCAGTTTAATTACGCAAAGCAAATCCCTGGAAAAGAAGAGTTTCAGGAAACCATTAATTATTTTAGGGCTGAACTGGAAAAATACGCAGTGACGGTTTGCTTGGGCGAGTCAATCGACGCCGACCGGCTTATTAACGATAGCTATGACGAAGTCATATTGGCAACGGGTATCGTGCCTCGTGATTTAGATCTGGAAGGTGCTGATCATCAGAAAGTGTTGTCTTATTTGGATGTCATCAGAGATAAAAAGCCAGTGGGTAAGCGCGTTGCCATTATTGGCGCAGGTGGCATTGGTTTTGATGTTGCTGAATTTCTCGCACACGGTAAAACAAATACCGCTTTAGATAAAAAATCATTTTTTGAAGAGTGGGGGATTGATGTTGGCTTTACCGCAAGAGGGGGGGTCGAAGGCATTAAAGCAGACGTGGAGCCTTTCCCGCGTGAGATCTATTTATTACAGCGTAAAAGCAGCAAGGTGGGCGCTGGCCTAGGTAAAACTACTGGCTGGATTCATCGCACCACCATGGTAAACAAAGGTGTAAAAATGCTGAACGGTTTAAGCTATCAAAAAATTGATGATGCTGGACTGCACATTACACTTGGTGACGAACCACGTTGCCTAGAAGTGGATAACGTGATTATTTGTGCCGGACAGGAATCCTTGCGCTCTTTACAAGAGCCGTTAGAAACTGCGAATATTCCCGTTCATTTAATTGGCGGTGCTGATAAGGCCCTTGAGCTAGACGCTAAAAGAGCAATAGATCAAGGCAGTCGTTTAGCCGCTGAATTACAAAAATGGATGGTAACACCTCGGCTCACGCTCAAATTCGTGCATAACGGGGTTAAAAAATGGTTGTTGATAAACGCCTATTTTTCGCCTTGTTATGCTCAGCTTTGAACGAAACCTGAACAGTTACAAACTGATAAACGGAGAAAATAATGCTAAGAATATTTCTGCTTGTTTCTGTTTTTGTGTGGCTACCCTATGGCTTGATGTGTTTTTTCTTTCCCAGCGTGGTTGGTGAGTTTAACGGCATGCAAGCCCTTGGTGATACCGGGCTGATTGAATTTAAAGCCATCTACGGGGGGCTGCAATCGGGAATGGGTTTGTTGGTGCTTATGGCAGTGATGAACTCACGGTTTGAGCGCCCGGCGCTACTGATGTTGATGTTTCTTTGTGGTGCTATGGGTTTCGCCCGTTTTATCGCTACAGATTTTGATGGCGCAGTTTCTTTTTATACTTATATGGCGGTGGTGTTAGAAGGGACAACGGCTCTATTGGCATTTTGGTTGTTAGGTGAGGCGCAGGAATAGTTACAGGGTTTGCTGAAAAAGAGACGCGTGTTTTTTTATGCGATGATTTTAAAAGGCGCACTGAAATTTTTCAGAGCGCCTTTTTTATATGCTAGGCACTTCGGAAGCACGTTTTCTGCACGCGTGTCGGATGACTGACAATTCGCATATTACTGCTAAAAGAGGGTCTAGGTTTCGCGTGGTTTTTTCGTGCTGAAGTGGCGTTGATTCTGTTTTTGTCACTACTCCCCCCAGCGGGGAGCAATGTGTTGTTCTATTCCCAATTGATCGAGAATTCGGCCAACGATAAAATCGATCATATGCTGGATGTCCGTGGGTTTATGATAAAAGCCGGGGCTGGCTGGCAGAATAGTCACGCCCATTTGGCTGAGTTTGAGCATATTTTCCAGATGAATGGTGGAATAGGGCGTTTCCCTTGGCACAAGAATCAGCTTTTTCCCTTCTTTTAAGGTGACATCCGCCGCTCGTTCGATGAGGTTGTTGGAATGGCCTTGGGCAATAGCGGCGAGGGAGCCGGTGCTGCACGGGCAGACCACCATGGTGGGTGCCAGGGATGAGCCTGATGCAACAGGCGCTAACCATTGATCTAAACCATAAACATTAATTTGTTCTTCTTTGGCATGGTAGAGCTCGGCAAAAAAAGTACGCCGAGCTGCTTTTTGAGCGGGCAATTTAACATCCGTTTCTGTAGCGATAACGATTTGGGCTGCTTTTGAAATAATCACATTAACGGTGTAATCGGCAGCCAATAGGCATTCCAATAAGCGTAAACCATACTGAGTGCCAGAGGCTCCAGTAATGGCAAGGGTGACTGTTTTAGATTTTACGCTAGGCATGGGATTCTTCGAGTTGTTGCATTAGTTTGTTGTGAATGCCGCCAAAACCACCATTACTCATGATGACAATGTGGTCGCCGCTTTGGGTTTCTTTTGTTACTAAGTGAATGATGTCTTCAACACTTTGACATACGTGCATTGGCTGTTTGTTGGCATCCTTAGTGAGTGCGTCTTTTAGATTCCAATCCATATTTTCAGGTTGAAGCCAAATGCTGATATCCGCCATTGCGGCTGGTTGTGCGAGTTGGTCTTTATGAAAACCCGCCTGCATGGTATTGGAGCGTGGTTCGATGATGGCGATGATGCGAGAGCTTCCCACTTTGTTGCGTAAGCCTTCGAGTGTGGTGGCAATGGCCGTGGGGTGATGGGCGAAATCATCATAAAGCGTAATGCCATCAATGCAGCCCAGCTCCTCCATACGTCGTTTTACACCGGAAAATGCACTTAATGCAGCACAGGCATTATTGGGTGAAACGCCGGCTTGATGGGCGGCTGCGATGGCAGCCAAACCGTTATGGACACTGTGCAGGCCGCTTTGGTTCCACTGCACGTTTCCGGCGAGCGAGCCTTGATGGAATACATCAAAGTGTGAGCCGTCTTTGTTGTGCAATTTATATTGCCAGCTTGCTTTGGTATTTAATTCTGCGGTGGTTTCTATGGGAGTCCAGCAGCCCCTATTAAGACTTTCTTCCAGGTTGTCATCGTTGGCTGGTGTGATAATGCAGCCTTCTGAAGGAATTGTGCGCACCAAGTAATGAAACTGGGTTTGAATAGCCGCTAAATCGGGGAAAATATCTGCATGGTCAAATTCAAGGTTGTTGAGGATGGCGGTGCGGGGGTGGTAGTGAATAAACTTGGAGCGCTTGTCAAAAAAGGCACTGTCATATTCATCGGCTTCCACGACAAAATAAGGTGCTTGGCCGAGGCAAGCAGAAGCCGGCAGGTCTTTAGGCACCCCGCCAATTAAATAACCTGGGTTTAAGCCTTGGTGATGGAGAATCCATGCCACCATTGAACTGGTGCTGGTTTTCCCGTGGGTACCCGCCACTGCGATGACATGACGATCTTTCAGAACATGTTCCGCCAACCACTGCGGGCCAGAGGTGTAGGGGATATTTCGATTGAGCAGGGCTTCAACAATCGGGTTGCCACGGCTCATGGCGTTCCCCACGATGACTAAATCGGGCTTTTCATCCAAATAGGATGGATCAAAGCCCTCTTTGAGCTCAATGCCGATTTTTTCAAGCTGAGTGCTCATTGGTGGGTAAACGTTGGCATCACAGCCGCTTACCTTATGGCCAGATTCTTTGGCGAGTAAAGCGAGGCTGCCCATAAAGGTGCCGCAGATTCCGAGTATAAATACATGCATAAGTGGGCTTGTTAGTTCGTTGAGACTTTGCGCGTAGAGCTGTTTTTCTTTCGCGCAAAGGTCTGGATGGTCTGAAAAAAGGAGGGCGCAATCGCCGAGTGCTCGATTTTAACTAGCTTAGTACCATCAAGCTGCCAGCGCGAACAAGTAAAACCCAACTTAAGGCTATGGCAGCACCTAGCGCATGGCTAATTTGTAATGAAAAATGGAGAATTCTACCAATAATTGCCAAGCTCCACCCAAGCAAAATCACCATGAGGCCTAAGACCATTTGTGTGGCAACAGTTTGGCCAGGAATTTGATTGTAGAACAGCAACGTGGGGAGATTAATAAATAAAATAACGCACTGTGTGCCTACAACCGAAAACACTGCCGAGAGGAAGTTTTCTCGGGTGCCTTTATAGAAATGCAGGCCCCATAAAAAAAGTATGATGATGCCCAGTGCACCGAGAACCATGCTTGTTCCCAGCGCCATGGAGATATTTAAGCCGGGGGTGATAATCAGCGTGACAAAGATGCCCATTAAATAGAACGGTATAAGGGTGGCAGCAAGAGCAATGCCAACCTTTAGTTCTTGTGGTTTTGACTGAAACACGCACATCTGCCAGATGCGCTCTAGAGATTGAAGATAAGTTTGTTCTTTTTCCATGAGAGGATCCGAGGGCTGGTTGCGCGCTTATTATTATTAGAAACAGTTCCGTTTGCTTCTCTTTCTATCAACGCAGGATTCCGATTTGCGAAGCTTGCATATTATAGGGCTGAATAGTACTTCGGCAACTGATAAAGCGCGTGTTGGCACTTTTAAACAGCTCGTGTGCTTCATTAGCCTCAATAAAGTATGATACGCGCAATTTTAGCGTAAGAAAAAGGTGGAGATTTGAATGGCAAAGAAAAATGCCTTTTATGCCCAGTCGGGCGGTGTGACGGCGGTTATTAATGCAAGTGCTTGCGGTGTTATCGAGACTGCGCGCTTACATAAAAGTGAAATAGGCAAAGTGTATGCGGGGAATAACGGTATTATTGGTGCGTTGAGAGAAGAACTCATTGATACCAGTAAAGAAAGCGCCAAAACGATTGCCGCCTTACGACATACGCCCTCTGGTGCGTTTGGATCTTGCCGCTACAAACTGCGCTCTTTTGAAGAAAATAAAGCAGAGTATGTGCGTTTAATCGATGTTTTTCAGGCCCATAATATCGCTTACTTCTTCTATAACGGAGGGGGCGATTCTCAAGATACCGCTCACAAAGTATCTCAAATCAGTGCAAAAATGGGCCACCCCATTACCTGTATTGGTATTCCAAAAACTGTGGATAACGACTTGCCGATCACCGACAACTGCCCAGGTTTTGGCTCGGTTGCCAAGTATGTCGCTATTTCGACCCGTGAAGCCGGTTTGGATGTGGCGTCTATGTGCGCGAGTTCCACCAAGGTCTTTATTCTCGAAGTGATGGGGCGTCATGCTGGCTGGATCGCCGCAGCGGCAGGCCTAGCCAAAGAACAGGAAAATGACCCGCCTCATATTATTCTCTTTCCTGAGATGGCTTTTGATGAGACTAAATTTCTGAAAAAAGTAAAACAAGCCGTTAAAAAGCATGGCTACTGTGTCATCGTTGCCTCAGAGGGTGTGCATTATAAAGATGGGCGCTTCCTCAGCGACACTGGGCAACGAGATGCGTTTGGTCATGCGCAGCTTGGTGGGGTCGCCCCCACTTTGGCGACCATGGTCAAAGATAAGCTAGGCTATAAATACCACTGGGCAGTGTCTGATTACTTGCAGCGCTCAGCACGCCATATTGCCTCCGCCACCGATGTGGAACAAGCTTACGCGATGGGTAAAGCGGCTGTTGAATTTGCTCTTGCGGGCAAGAACGGCGTGATGACCACGATTGTTCGCAAGCCAGGCAAAACGTATCGCTGGGAAGTAGGCGAGGCGAAGCTTTCCGACGTGGCAAACGTAGAACGTAAAATGCCAAGAAGTTATATTTCTCGTGATGGTTTCAGTATAACCGACGAGTGCCGAGCTTATCTTCAGCCCTTAATTATAGGGGAAGACTACCCCCCGTATAAAAATGGCTTGCCGCAGTATGCGCGATTAAAAAAAGTACTGGTTGAGAAAAAACTTAAACAAACATTTAAAGTCTAACTTGGTAGGCCTAAGTGTTTGGTGTGATATTCAGGGTTGCTCATCATGCAGCCCTTTTACGTTAAAATTTTGGTAACTATTCAGATTGCGCTCAAATTTGAACGCAATCTGAATAGTTACAGGCTTCGCTGAATAGTTGCAAATTTTGGAGAAAGAGAATATGGATGTAAGAGAAAGCAGTCATAGTTTGCTGGTAGGGTATTTATTATGGATATTAGGTTTTCTTGGTGCGCATCGTTTTTACTATGGGCGTCAACTTACGGGCACCTTATATTTCTTTACCTTTGGGCTATTTGGTATTGGCTGGTTGATCGATTTTTTTCTCATTCCAGGAATGGATGCCGAGGCTGATTTTCGTTATGAATCAGGCTCTAAAAACTATGACTTGGCTTGGGTGCTTTTAACCTTTTTTGGTCTGTTTGGGCTACATCGTTTTTATATGGAAAAATGGTTCACCGGTTTATTATATCTATTTACAGGAGGCTTATTAGGTGTCGGTTATATTTACGATTACTGGACTTTAAATGAGCAGTTGGATTATTTGCATAGAGTTGAAAACCTTTACGAGTAGTGACTATTTTATTTGGCCACTGGGTTATTTCTCGTTTGTCTTCTCTGGCTTTAACCACCAAACGTACGCGGTTAAAGGGATAAAGACTCCAGTCGTAAACCAGTAAGGCAGAGTTTCCCCATATTGATACAGTGTGGTGCCCACAATTGGCCCCACTATAAAACCGAGTGCCGGGGACGCCGCAATCACTCCGGCCACAGCGCCTTGCTCGCTGGCACTCACTGAGAGAGTGGCCGCTGCCGTAAACCCTGGCATGGTCAGCCCCATGCCAAAGCCTACAAACGCTAAGCAGCCAATGAGCCAGCTATGTTGTTCGGCATTAGCGAGAATAAAAAACCCAATAGCCATAATGGGCAAGCCCATACGCACCAGCGTCATGGGTTCAAAGTTAAAACGTTGTACGATTACTCCTTGCGCTATCAGCGAAGAAATAGCCGAAATAATCATAGCGATTCCTACGGTTTGCGCTGTGTGTTGTCCATCAAGCCCCATACGATCTTGATAGAAAAAACCCAAGGTTTGCTGGGTGACGGCGAAAGCCATAAACATGGATACGCCAATAAAAAGAAACGATACATAGCGTTTATCAAAATACCCCTTTATGGCGATAATGATTTGTTGACCGATACCAAGAGGTGCGGCGCTGTTGTTTCGTTTATGGGGCGATTCAGGTAGTAGTTTCCATACCAAAATAGTGGCAACAAAGGTCACGGCAGCGGCTACATAAAGTGGTAATAAAAGGCTGAAAATTGCCAAGCCTCCGCCTACTGCTGGGCCTGCGATGGTGCCGATGCTTTGGGCTGCGCCAATTTTACCCATTGCGGCTGTGCGAGACTTGAAGTCAGTAATGTCTGCCATATAAGCGGTTGCGGCGGGTGTGGCGGCAGCCATGACAGTCGATTGCAGCATGCGGGTGAACACCAAGCTGGCAAAGAGCATCCATCCCACTAGCCATCCGTTTAAGCCTAACCAAAATGTCGTGGCAAATAGCAGGGTGCCAAGGGTGTATCCAGATAGCCCGATAATCATCACACGTTTGCGTCCCCAGCGTTCACTTTGGTTGCCCCAAATGGCACTGGATAAAGAAAAAATAACCGATGAAGCAGAAATAATTCCCCCTATTTGTACTTCCATTAAGCCCACTTCGCGGCCAAGAGAGGGCAGGATTGCGAAGACCAGGGTTTGCCCCATGCCAACGCTGATAATGCTGAGAAATATGAGTGGTTGTGCCCAGCGCTGAGCTGGATTTGCAGGGGATGGCGATTTGTCAGAAGAAGAAATAGGAGGTGCCTGCTGTGCGTGCGTCAAAAGTAAGGGATAGTTTACTGCCGCTTGTATAAATTGGCGACATTATTCGCACGCCTATTTTTCCCTCTGACTTCGTTCTCAGCCTTGTTCTGCTCAAATTTGAACGCAAGCTGAACTCTTGCGGAGTGTGCTGAACAGTAATTTTTTACGAAGTGCTGCGTCCATCCACGACAAAACAAGCAGTCTCATAGTGGATGGAGCGTGTATGATGCTGCTCAGTGACCTTCAATATTAGCAATGGCCATTTAAGGCAGGCAGTTGCACTTAGGCGGCATCTAAATGGTTCAGTAGCTTGGCCTGAGTAATGGCGTTAATAAATGCTTTAATCGGGGCGCTGACTAAATCTTCAGAAGTACTTACAGCGGTATAGACCTGAGATGCATGACGAATTTGCAAATAACAAACAGCTTTGCTTGCGGTGTGATCACTAAGGCTGTGTTCATGATAACTGGTCACTGTTATATCGCTGTTTAAACGTTTATTTACGCCGTTTACTAAGGCATCGAGTGCGCCGTTTCCTTCACCGTTAATATCCCACTCTTTGTTTTGTGCATTGAAATTCACACTTATCTGCTCGTTGTTGTGCCGTGTAATATTGTAGTGATTAAGAACGACGTTTTCATTTAAATAGCGTTGTTCAAATAAAGCGATCATGGTTTTTGGCGCAATTTCCCGCCCCTCTTTGTCAGCAAGTTTTTGCACGATGGCGCTGAATTCTATTTGTAGCCAGCGTGGTAATTCAAAGCCGGTGTGTTTTTCCAAGATATAGGCGATGCCTCCTTTTCCAGATTGGCTATTGATACGTATTACTTCCTGGTAGCTGCGGCCTAAGTCGCTGGGGTCGATAGGCAAGTAGGCCACGTCCCAATCATCTTTGGGTTGGCGCTGCGCCAGGCATTTTTTTATGGCGTCTTGGTGGCTGCCAGAAAAAGCGGTGAACACCAATTCGCCAGCATAGGGATGTCGCGGATGAATAGGGAGCTTTGTGCAGTCTTCTACCACGTGAATAATTCGATCCATATTGGAGAAATCAAGTTCTGGGTCTATTCCCTGGCTGTAAAGGTTCATGGCCATAGTCACCAAATCCATATTCCCTGTGCGTTCACCGTTTCCTAATAGGGTGCCTTCCACCCGATCGGCACCCGCCATAACTGCCAGTTCCGCCGCAGCAACGGCACAGCCTCTGTCGTTATGAGTGTGTAGGCTGATAATGGTGGCCTCCCGTTTGCGAATGTTTCGACAAAACCATTCCACTTGATCGGCGTAAACATTCGGTGTCGCCACTTCAACGGTGGCAGGTAAATTGATCACTATGGGTTTGTCCGCCGTGGGCTGCCAGATTTGGCTCACGGCGTTGCAAATTTCCACAGAAAAATCCAGCTCGGTAGCGGTAAAACTTTCGGGGGAGTACTGGAATGTCCAGTCGGTATCTGGGTGTTGTTCTGCCAGTTTTTTAACGGTGTTCGCACCCTGTACGGCAATTTCTATCACTCCTGCTTTATCAAGTTTGAATACCTGTTCGCGCTGAATCGGGGATGTAGAGTTGTAAAGATGCACAATGGCGCGAGGCGCGCCTTTAAGGGCATCAAAGGTGCGTTGAATAAGGGCAGGTCGGGCTGGAGTTAAGGCTTGTATCGTTACATCATCGGGTATGGCGCACCCTTCAATCAAGGCACGCACAAAATCAAAATCCATCTGGGATGCTGCCGGAAAGCCCACTTCTATTTCCTTCACCCCGATTGCTACCAGTAAATCGAACATGGTTTTTTTCTGTTGCGGCGACATAGGGTCAATTAATGCTTGGTTTCCATCACGGAGATCAACAGCACACCAACGAGGGGCCTTGTGAATAACGCGCTTAGGCCATTGTCGATCAGGCAAGGAAATAGGCGGGAAGGGGCGATACTTTTTGTGCTTGAAACTGCCGTGGCTGGACATCATCTCGTGCCTCTTTTCTTGTGGTGGGTCAATGAATAAGTGTTGAGAAAAAGTATAATGGAGAATTTGAGGTGAAAAGTTGCCAATATTGCCTAGTATTTTAATTATTGGAAATAATAATCTGTTTATGCTTAGATTTAGGGTTATACATTGCGTAACAATATAAAGTTGAGGTGTTTCTGTGTCTCTTGATCGTGTTGATAGGAATATATTACGGATATTACAGAAAGAGGGGCGAATTTCTAATCTTGATCTGGCTGAAAAAACGGCCTTGTCGCCATCGCCATGTTCTCGTCGCGTAAAACGCCTGGAAGATGAAGGTTTAGTGTCTTCCTATGTTGCTCGCTTGAATCCCAATGCACTAGGGCTTAAATTAATGGCGCTGATTCAAATTAGCCTTGATCGTCATACGCCTGAGCGTTTTGAGAACTTTGAAGGTATCGTAGAGACATATGAAGAGGTGATGGAGTGTTATCTGATTACCGGCCAGCAGGCGGACTATCTTCTTAAGGTGATTGTCCCTGATATGGACTATTATCAGGAATTCCTTCTGGGCAAGCTCACGCGTATTGAAGGTGTCACTGGCGTGCATTCTAGCTTTGTGATGCGTAAAGTAGTGGACTCTACCGCTTTACCGATGCAACACCTTGAATAAGGTTATACGTAATAATTTCGTAACTATTCAGCGAACCCTGTAGCTGTTCAGATTGCGTTCAAATTTGAGCAGAACAAGGCAAGAAATGTGAGTTTATATGGTTAAATGATTATTTCTTAACGCCGTTATGCGTGAATTTGGACGTGAGCTGAATAGTTGCATAATTTCAACATAGGTTTAAATTACAGGATTCACTAAAATAGATGTTGTTACACAAGTCTATTTTAGTGGTTTATTTACAAAGGGAATCGTTTGAAAGACGCATTACATAATTTTTTTCTATCCATGCTTTCTTGCGGGCGGGATCTGCTGCCTATTATTTTGGTAATTGGTTTCTTCCAAATTGTTGTTATTCAGCAGCCCATCGAAAATTTCATGGAAATGATTGTTGGCACCTTTTTTGTGGTGTTAGGGCTAACCTTCTTCTTGATTGGTTTAGAAATGGGCTTGTTTCCTGTTGGCGAATCGATGGCCAATGCCCTCGCTCGAAAAGGAAGCGTGTTCTGGTTGATAGCCTTTTCCTTTGCACTTGGTTTCGGCACAACAGTGGCAGAGCCAACGCTGATAGCCATTGCCGATGAGGCCGCTCATGTTGCCGCAGAGGGTGGCATGATTGACAATACAGAAGTAAGAAAAAACAGCTATTCCAATGGCTTGCGCTATACGGTCGCATTTTCTGTGGGCTTGGCTATCGTCATCGGTGTATTGCGAATTTTAAGAGGCTGGCCGATTCACTTAATGATCGCAGGTGGTTATGTGGTGGTGGTGATTATGACCGGCTTCGCACCCAAGGAAATTATTGGTATTGCTTACGACTCGGGCGGTGTTACGACCTCCACCGTTACGGTGCCCTTGGTGACGGCGCTGGGTATTGGTCTAGCTTCTGCGATTCGGGGGCGTAACCCCATGCTGGATGGTTTCGGTTTGATAGCATTTGCGTCTCTGACACCGATAATTTTTGTCATGGCTTACGGGATTGCAGTGACATGAGTTTACTCTCCTCTTTTCTAGAAATATTTCTCGATACATTTTGGGATGTCCTTCCCATCGCTCTTATTATTGTATTTTTTCAATTGGCGGTAATTCGTCGTAAATTGCCCGATGCCCACCGGGTAATCATCGGCTTTTTTTACGTTTTATTGGGTATGACGTTATTTCTAATTGGTTTGGAAAAAGCACTGTTTCCCGTTGGGCGATTGATGGCAGAACAGCTCACTAACCCAGAATTAATTAGAAAAGGACAGGCCATGTTCGGCGCTGTGTCGGAAGACGGTGTATTTGACTGGCGGGCTTATTATTGGGTTTATATTTTTGCCTTTACCATCGGCGCGAGTACGACCATTGCGGAGCCGGCTTTGATTGCCGTGGCGGGCAAAGCCAACCAAATCTCCGGTGGTACGATCAGTGGTTGGGGGCTGCGGATTGCGGTGGCTTTTGGTGTTGCCGTCGGTATAACTTTGGGCTGTTATCGCATCGTCACCGGCGCTCCCGTCCACTATTTTATTATCGTGGGCTATATGCTAGTGGTGCTGCAAACATTTCGCGCGCCGAAGTCAATCATTCCCTTGGCCTATGATTCAGGCGGTGTTACTACCTCTACGGTTACCGTACCTTTGGTGGCAGCGCTGGGCTTGGGTTTGGCTGAATCTGTTCCAGGTAGAGACCCGATGATTGACGGCTTCGGTCTTATTGCTTTTGCCAGCTTATTTCCCATTGCTAGCGTGCTGGCTTATGCGCAAATCACAGAGTATCTTGCTCATCGCAAAGAGAAAAAATCATTAGAATAAAACGAGGAAATCTCCATGCACTTTAAATTGATTTTAGCATTTATAGAAGATAGTAAAACCAATGCCATTATGGACGCGGCTCGAAAAGCGGGTGCAACGGGTGCAACGGTGATTAATAACGCGCGGGGTGAAGGCCTGACACGGAGTAAAACATTTTTTGGTATGTCTCTGGAATCACAACGAGACGTATTGATGTTTTTAGTAGAAGAGCATTTATGTAAAAAGATATTAGAAAAAATAGCGAAAGTAGGGCAGTTCGATGAGCGCCCTGGTTCCGGAATTGCCATTCAGTTGGATGTAGAGGATGCTATCGGCGTGCAGCATCAAGTAGAAAAATTAGTCAGTGTAGTTGGAGATGAATTGTGATTGGGCATAAATTAATTCAAATAAGAGAAATCATGAAGGATAAATACTTCATGGTCGATGGTTTGATGACCGTCGAGGAAGCCATTTTGAAAATGCGCGAAGAAGGGGCCCGTCCCTTATTGATTGAAAAGCGCCATGATCACGATGAGTTGGGTATGGTTTTATTGAGCGACATCGCGCGTAAAGTACTCGCTAAAGACCGGCCTCCTCAGCGAGTAAATTTATACGAAATCATGAATAAACCAGTTATTACCGTATCTCCTGATATGGATGTGCGTTATTGCGCACGTTTATTCGAGCGCTACAACCTATCTCATGCGCCGGTGATTGAAAATGGTGACGTGGTGGGAGTGATTAGTATGCCGCAAATGGTATTAAATGGATTGGCAAGTATTGAAATAAGCGACGATTAGCCTGTTCATTTTATTGTGAGAAAATAAAAAAGGTATCTGACAGTAGAGTCATTTACTATTGCCAGATACCAGAGGGGACATACAATCAACGGCCTCTTCGCCGGGGGGTTCGAATGGTGCCGTTACGAAAGATTCTAGTGTAGGGCGCTCTAAATGGGAATGTGGCAAATTGCCGCATATGGATATTGCCATTTTAGGGAATCTTATGACATAGTTTATATTTTTGTAACACCTCAGCGAACCCTGTAGCTGTTTAAATTTGGACGTGAGCTGAATAGTTACATATTTTTTATAAGTGCAGGGAATCCACAATACCTATTGCAATGTTAGTGGAATAACAAGGAGAGCATATGTACCTCAGTCAATGTGTTAAACGTGCAGCGCAAGTTAGCGGAAATAAATCGGCCACTATTTTTGGAGAGCGTAGCCATACCTGGAATGAATTTAGCGATAGAATTCAACGTTTTGCTGGAGGGATGCAAAAACTAGGTATTTCTGCAGGTGAGCGCGTTGCCATTTTAGCGCTAAACAGTGATCGCTACTTAGAATTGTTTTTTGCAATACCTTGGGCTGGCGCAGTGATGGTGCCTATTAATATTCGACTAGCAGCCCCTGAAATCCTGTTCACCTTAAATGACGCTGAAGCGGAAATCCTGGTAGTGGATGATGCCTTTGCCTCCTTGTTACCCGCTTTAGAAGGGAAAATGACAACGGTGAAGAAAGTGATTTTTTCTGGTGATGGAGAAACTCCAGCGGGTTGTGTGAACTACGAAGAACTTATTGCCAATAACGAGCCCGTTGACGATGCAGAGCGTGGTGGTGGTGATATTGCTGGATTGTTTTATACCGGTGGCACTACAGGGCGTTCAAAAGGGGTGATGCTCAGCCATGATAACTTAATGAGCAATGCGCTAAACGTCATTCCTTTTATGAAATTTGACGAATCCTCCATTTATTTGCATGTTGCACCCATGTTCCACCTTGCGGATTGCGCTTCCACCTTTTCTCTTACCATGGCAGCGGGTACCCATACCTTCCTGCCGAAATTTGATCCGCAAGAAACATTGAAAGTGATGCAGGATAAAAAGGTGTCGGTATGTTTACTGGTGCCCACCATGGTGAATATGCTGGTGAATTATCCAGACTTTGGACAGTACGATGTCTCTAGTCTGAAAACTATTCTTTATGGTGCCTCACCGATGCCCGAAGCCGTTTTGTTGCGGGCCATGGAATTATTTCCAAACTGCGAATTCAAACAGGGTTATGGTATGACGGAAACCTCGCCTGTTATTGCTTTTCTGGACTCCAAATTTCATGTAACGGAAGGCCCCTTAAGCGGGAAATTAAAATCAGCCGGATACCCCGCTTTTGGAGTTGAAGTTCTTGTTGTGGATGAAAATGACAAGGAACGTCCTCGTGGAGAAGTGGGTGAAGTCATCGCTCGTGGCCCGAATGTGATGCAGGGTTACTGGAAAATG
>JAESUE010000038.1 GCA_016763235.1 Pseudomonadales bacterium | reverse complement strand
TCAACCACCAGTTTTCATCGTGATCTTGCCAAAAGTGACTCATGACAGGCCGCCATGCGTCGCGTTCTGAAAGCTCAGAAATACGCAAAAAAAGTGTTTTTAATGTCGCGACAACAAATAAACTACGCTCGTAATCGGTATTATCTATCGCCATTTTATCTGCAGTATTTAATACGTATTGCCACTGTACATCGGTCAGCCGGTGAATTTCTTTAACTTGCGCATCTTTAATTAAATAACGACAATCATTTTTTGCAAGTTGCGCGGGGTTACCAAAACACTTTTCCTCATTCATGAGGTGCTTGTAGAATACGATAATGGCTGTGAACATTGCCTTCAAGGTTTCCTGTGAAGGACGGTATTTTTTCTTGTCGCGTATTTGATTGATTTGATTTTTTATTTTTTTAAGCCTGAATGGAAGCCATTCTGAATTTACCTGGTAACAGCCACCTTGTAGAAGAAAACGATCAGCGCTGGCAAAACTGATCCACGATACGGGAGGTTTCCAGCAAAAATCGGCATATTCCAGCACATCCGCTTTACGGAAATCCTCCATGGGCTTTTCTTTGATGAGAAATACCCATAAAAGGAAGCGTTCGGTTTCATTTCTAAAGCGGCTGTAGGTGTGTTCAGATTTATTCCGTCCCACATAAAGCAGGAAGTCTAAAGCCCATTGCCAATGTTGAAATCTCCACTCTGGGCCAGATTCAAGAAAACGCTTCACATCTGGATAGTCGTTAAGCGAGATAGCTTTGAGTTCTTGATAGGCAGGAAGTAACGGGAGTGGTTTTGAATTAGGCATAAAAAATGACTTAGCGTTGAGGTGGCACTTAAAGTATATACGACCTCTCTCATATGTCTAATACTGTTTAGTATTAGACATATGAGAGAGGTGTGCTGAAAGCTACCGCAAACCCATTATCAGCTAAGTTTCTGAATGAGATCTAGGCGCAATACGGATTGATGACGTAAAGGCGGGATATAAAAGCTAGGCATAGTTATTTCTGGTGTATGAAATATTAAAAGAACAACGCCACCGATTGTATAAAAGGATCCTAGCCGATCACTAACCAGCAAGGAATATGATGCGTGAAAGATAGTAATCGTGCTGCACTTCATGCACCAGCCCAAAATGGGCTTTTTGAAATATCGAAAACAGGCACTCAGGGCTTATTCACTCAAGTTGTCTAAGCTATCGAATAGCCGTTGAAAACGCTGTATGCAAGAATCTATCATCTCGTAAACCATGATGAAATCAATCAAGGCTTCCCTAAAGCCCGGTACCATTCTAAAATCACCACCCTTCTTTCTCTTTGTCGAAACTTCATGCCACATTCTTTCGATCTTGTCTTTACCGTTGCCCTAAAACAAGAGCTGCCGCTTGAGCACTTAACACTACAGAAAATGCCAGTTTGCACTGTTGCTGCCGCGCAATCGGGGTTTCTTAAATCATTACCTTCTGAGCAACAGCGGGGAATTCTGTTTCTTATTACGGGCGTCGGCGCTAAAAAATCCCAACAGGCTGCCGAGTGGATTACATCCGAGCTTGCCCCAATGTTTGTGGTCAATATTGGCAGCGCAGGTGCTTTTAGCGAAACCATCCACACTTGGATTGCGCCCACGCATGTAACAAACGAGCAGCACGAAGGCCCTGCGATTCAATTAGCACCTTTACCGTTTGTGAATACTGTTGTGAACAAGGGGCGGTTAATGAGCACACTTAGCCCTTATTCGGCAGGTGCGCCACATGAAAATACCAGCACCCCGCCGGTTGATTTTGTCGATATGGAAGCCTATTGGCAGGCGGAGGTATTTCAAGCACAAGGGATTCCCTTTTCATCGTTAAAATTTGTGAGCGATCACTGCAATGTATCTTCGTTAGAAAACTATCAACAAGCCCTTATTTCAATGCGAGAAGCGTGTGTGGATATGCTTACCCCGCTTTTCAACCAAGAAGAACTTAGAATCTCGGTGATCATCCCTGTTCATAATCGCCCAGAATGGATTGCAGAAACCGTCAACACGGTGAGAGCCCAAACCTTGCCAGCCTTTGATATTATCGTGGTTGATGATGGTAGTGATGCCCCGCTAGACACTTGTCTCGCTGATCATCTCGATGCCATAACACTTTTGCGGCTCCCCGAAAACAGGGGCGTGTCAGCGGCACGAAATGCCGGTGTGGCAGCCGCTAAGGGGAATTGGCTGGCTTTTCTTGATTCCGACGACCATTGGGCAACAAAAAAACTTGCTGACCAAGCCAGCTACCTGCAACAACATCCTTATTTAATCGCCCTACAGTGTGAAGAAATTTGGGTTCGTAACGGTATTAGGGTTAATGCCCACAAGCACCATCAGAAAAAAGCCGGTTGGATATGGAAAAACTGCCTTAAAGCCTGTTTAATTACGCCTTCTGCTCTTTTGATAAAAAGCACCGTTTATAGTGAATTAGGCGGTTTCGATGAAAGCGTGCTTAGCTGTGAAGATTATGATTTATGGTTGCGCCTTAGCCGAAAGTACCCTGTGGGGCTAAGCCCGAACCAAGGGCTCATCAAACACGGCGGGCATGAAGATCAGCTCTCTTATAGGCATCCAGTAATGGATAGATTCAGAGTTTATTCTCTCATTAAGGCTCTTCTCAGCGAAGGCGATACACATTTCCGACAAGCACTACTTGATATTCTCACCAAAAAAATTACCATCCTCAGTCTTGGCGCTAAAAAGCGCGGGCTTGAAAACGAAACCCGCGCTTACGAAACACTATTAGCGCAACTAAAAACTGGGGAAAACAACAGTTGCCCCGACTTATCTTTGGAAACAATACAATGGTTGCTGGCTCGATCCCCCAAAATCAATTAGTTTCAAATGAATCCCGCTATCAGATTTACCCCAGCACAATGCTGAACCAATCTTCCTCATTGGGGCTTTCCGTAAAACAAATTGGCATACTGACACCACTGATAGTTCACCAGTTTGGTGACACCTTTCATGTGGTGGATGGTTTCAAGCGTATTGACCTCGCTAAAGCGCTTAACATTGAAGAGCTGCCCTGCACGGTGCTTCCCGAAGAAAGTAAGCCTCTCACTATTGCGACCCTGCTTCTACAAAAAGATGAAATGGCTTTACGAAATAGTGCGGTGCGTAAAAGTCTCTTTTTGGCTTTGTGTCAAAAGCTGGGCATCGACAATGACGAACAAGCACCTCTGTTAGCGATACTCAATATTGAAAACCATTCCCGTGTTATTCGCCAATATTTAAATGTGGCAGAATTACCGCACGAGGTATTAAGTTTTTGCGATGAGAAAGGCTTTTCTCTTAAGCAGTGTATGCATTTAAGCAAACACCCGCGTTTATTACTTAATCGCTTATTCCAATGGCGCGAACAGCTTCATTTTACCGCCGCTATTATCGAAGAGATACTCGGCCACTTTAAAGATGTGATGCGCGCTGAAAATATCGATTTAAAACACATCGAAGAAGAAGAAAGTTTTATCGCCATCATGCAAAGCAAAAGTAATAACCAACAGCGCACACAAGCGCTTCGCAATTGGCTACGTTTACGTCGTTACCCCCGTTTGTCGGCGATTCAAAAAAACATGCAATGTACTGTTTCCGATATGGGTTTACCTAAAGCGGTGAAATTAGATTGGGATAAAAGCCTAGAAAATAGAGCGCTGACTATCACCGCCAACATTACCGAACCAGATCAGTGGCCGGATATTTGCGTATCACTGGCTGATAGCGCTACGCAAAATGGCATTAATCTTTTGCTGGAGCAATTATAATGAGCAAGCGCCCACATCAACAAATCAAAACCATTACTATCTCTAATGCACTGCAAGAAAACACGGTTACAGATTCAATAAATATCCCCGACAATGCTTTGCAATATACTGATACAGCACCAAAAGTAAAAGACTATCAAACCGGAAAAAAGCACCTCCATATTACGGAAAAACGCGGTGAATTATTTCACGACTGTTCATCAAAGCACGACGATTATATTTGCTGTAACGTAAAAGTATTAGCCACTGTCAGTAATTGCCCTTACGAGTGCTCCTACTGCTTTTTACAAAATTATCTCACCGACTCCACCCTTGCGGTTGTTGGCGAAGTGGATGCAATGATTACCGAAGTCAGTGAAAAAATCTCATCCGAACCATGGCGTATCCAACGGATTGGCACATGGGAATTAGGCGACAGCCTCGCATTGGAAGATATTGCATCTAACACCGCGCCGCTAGTGGAAAAAATCGCCGCCCTTCCTAATGTTTTATTAGAGCTGCGAACCAAGTCAGACCAAGTGGAATCGTTACTTAAGGTTAACCACCAACAAAAAACGGTTGTTTCCTGGACAATGAATCCACAGGCGGTGGTGACACAGGAAGAATACCGCACTGCCAGCGTAACAGCCCGTATTGCTGCCATGAAAAAAGTTGCCGATGCAGGCTACTTGCTCGCTATTCATTTCGACCCGATGATTTATTATCCCGAATGGGAGCAAGGTTACAGCGAATTATTAGAACAGATTTTCGCGGTAATCCCGCAAGAACAAATCACCTGGTTTTCTATCGGCAGCTTACGCTTTAACCCTGAAATGAAAAAAGTCATGGAAAACAATTACCCTGGCAGCCGTGCAACCGAAGCAGAAATGGTGCTAGGTAATGATGGAAAAGTACGCTACATAAAACCTCTGCGAGTAGAAATGTATCGTCATCTGTATCAATTATTAAAGCACTACGCCCCCGACCCGTATATTTATTTATGCATGGAACGCTGGGATATGTGGACAAAAATATTCGGCTCTCGCCCCGACAGTACCGCCCACAATGACTTCCTTATGAGCGAATCACTTTATCAGCGCTTCCCCCAACTGGATTTTACCAAACCTGAAAGAGAGCAATACGAACCCGGTTACGAATTAAACCGATAATGCCTTTTACTCTCCAGGCAAAATCCGGGCACTCAAGCCACCCCCAATTATGGCTTGGCACATGGAGCCTTGGTGGTGAAGGTTTTGGCCCGGTGGATGGTCGCGAATCAGTACTGTTATTACAGAAAGCCCTGGCAGCAGGGTTTCGCCACTTTGATAGTGCGCAATTTTACGCCCACGGAAAATCAGAAGCCTATTTAGCAAAAGCAATTAAACAAAGTGGCATAAAACGAGAAGAAATATTTATTTCCAGCAAAGGTGGATTAAACTGGCAAGGAAATATAGTAATACACGATGGTTCCGAAAAGGCGCTTCGTAACACATTACATAAAAGCCTGAATACCTACCAAACAGATTATCTCGACCTGTACCAATTACACTGGCCAGACCCCAACACCCCCATTGAAGAAAGCCTTGAAAGCCTGAAACAATTTCAACAAGAAGGCTTGATTCAACACTGGGGAGTCGGCAACCTTAGCGCACAACAAGTCTCCCTGTATTGTCAAGATAACAGCCGCATTCCCCACCAAGTACACCACAACCCCCTGCATCACAGTGATACTGTTTTAGTAGCCGGCAAAAAAAACAACCGTTGTTACAACTGTTGCATATCACCGTTTGAACAAGGTTTGTTAGTGCGCGATAACTTTGACGATGCAATAAAGAAACTGGGGAAAAAAGACGTAAGGCAGAGAAACCCGTATTTTACAGAACAAAAATATCGAGACTGGTTAAAAGATTATTATCAATTCGCAGCAGCACTGGAATTCACCCGCCAGGAGTTTCTATTATTATGGCAGCTCAACAACCCCCAAGTAGATACGCTGATAGTGGGGCCTAAAACGCTAAAACAGCTTGCCGAAATCACCCCTGTTTTAGAAAATCTAGATGATTATAAAAATTTAGAATTTGAAAATATTGTGCAAGAAAAAGCCCAGCAACTAGGCCTTGAAAATCAATTTCTATCTAGCATATTTAAAGCCTGACTCCCCACATTCCCGATAAAGCGGTAAAACATCTCACGCATCCAATGGAATCATTCAAATGGCAATGATTAGGGGGGCGTTAGCGCTTACTAAAGATACGATGTTTACGTTATAATATGCGGCTTTATTCATGCACAGGATTTACGATCCATGCAGCATCGATAGGAATACACCATGCCCCAAGTAGTTGTGTGCGCACTATACCGTTTCGTGCGCCTTGAAGATTTCGAAAATATTCGCCAGCCTTTGCTCAAGGTGATGCTCGACAATGAAATTGTCGGCACCCTGTTACTTGCCCGCGAGGGCGTGAATGGCACTGTTGCCGGGTCGAGAGAGGGTGTTGACTGCCTGCTCAACTGGCTCAAATCAGATGAGCGCTTGAGCGCTTTAAGTCACAAAGAGTCCTACCACGCTGAAGCGCCCTTCTATCGCACCAAAGTAAAACTGAAGAAAGAAATCGTTACCATGGGCATCGAGGGTATAGATCCTAACCGTACTGTGGGCACCTATGTAAAACCAGATCAGTGGAACGCCCTTATT
>JAESUE010000037.1 GCA_016763235.1 Pseudomonadales bacterium | reverse complement strand
GGTTGTTGATAACAACAACCCTCGCCATAACGCTGTATATGTTCTGCCCACGACCAGAGCTAAAAACATTTACAACGTATTCCACCGCGTGGCTTGATAGCCAAAACCATCTACTCAGGCTTTCGCTTGCAGAAGATCAGCGATACCGGCTATTCGCCCCCCTGAATCAAATATCACCAGAGCTTATTACTGCCACCCTCCTTTACGAGGACCAAAATTATTATGCCCACCTTGGTGTCGATTTTACAGCGTTAGCACGAGCCTTTTGGTCGACATTTATTTTACGGGAACGGCGTATTGGAGCATCAACCATTACCATGCAAGTGGCTCGTTTACGCTGTAATATCCCATCGAATAGCATTCCAGGAAAGATCCAACAAATTGCTCGTGCCCTTCAGCTTTCACGCCATTATTCAAAACAGGAAATTTTGGAAGCCTATGTTAACTTAGCGCCATACGGAAGAAACATTGAAGGAATTTCCGCAGCCAGCCTAATTTATATTAACAAAAAACCAAGCCAATTAAGCTTACCGGAAGCGTTAACGTTGGCCGTCATCCCTCAAAACCCCAACAAAAGAAACCCAACAAGCCCTGCAGGCTACCAACACTTATTACAAGCACGGCAAAATCTATTCCAGCGTTGGCTTGAAAAGCACCCTGCGGATCGTTCAAAGAAACGTTTTTTACAATGCCTCTCAACGTGCGCCCACCAGAAGATTTACCCTTTCTAGCGCCTCACTTTGTGAACTACGTAAAACAAACAGTGTCACGTTGGGATCACGGTTATATCAACACCACCTTGAATAGCGTACAACAACGAACCCTTGAAAAAGGTATTTCCCACTACGTTTCATCCAATGCATCCTCCGGCATCAACAATGCAGCAGCATTACTGTTGAACTATGAAACAATGGAAATTAAAGCCATGGTGGGTTCCGCCGATTTTTTTAACAATGCGTTGCAAGGACAAGTGAACGGAACCCTTGCCAAACGATCACCAGGCTCTGCGTTAAAACCATTTGTATATGCACTAGCAATGGACGAAGGCTTAATTCACCCAATGACCCTATTGAGGGATTCCCCCAAACGATTCGGTGGGTTTTCACCAGAAAACTATGACAAACAATTTTTGGGCCCCATTTCCGCAAGGGATGCGTTAATTCAAAGTCGCAACGTTCCTGCCGTCGATTTACAATCACAACTCACTCAAACGTCCTTCTACGATTTCCTTGTAGACGCGGGTATTTCAGGACTAAAGGACGAAGCACATTATGGACTAGCATTAGCCTTAGGTGGCGGCGAAGTCACCATGAAAGAACTCGCATCCCTCTATGCCATGCTTGCCAACAAGGGTGTATTAAAACCCATTAAGAGCATTAAAGGCACCTCAGATAAAACATCCAAACAACTGCTGAGTGCGGAAGCCAGCTTTATGATACTGGATATTCTGAAAGATAATCCTCCCCCCAATGCCTTAAATTTTAATAAAAATTCCCTACAAAAAAAACAAGTCGCATGGAAAACAGGTACATCTTGGGCATTTCGTGATGCTTGGGCCGTTGGCGTCTCAGGCCCCTATGTCTTGGTAGTGTGGGTTGGAAATTTTGACGGTACAGGTAATAACGCATTTATTGGTCGCAGTGCCGCAGGGCCATTATTATTTTCTTTTTTTTCAACAATCGTCACTGACAAGCACTGGAAAGTTGAGGATCTTACGGCAACAGGTATGCTCAACATCAAACGACTTAAGGTGTGTAAAAATACCGGAGACCTCGCAGAAAAACACTGCCCCTCTACGGTAAGTTCCTGGTTTATTCCTGGTGTTTCCCCTATTAAAGTCTCCAATATTTATCGATCCATTCCGATAGAAAAATCAACGGGATTACGTGCTTGCTGGTTTGACGCAGAGAAAACCAAAATGAAGACCTTTGAATTTTGGCCCTCAGATTTCTTGCAGCTTTTCACACAAGCCGGGATCTCATTAAAAACACCACCACAATATTCAAAAAACTGTAGCCTTGATCAGAAAAGCCGATCCGGGCAAATACCCGTGATCACCTCACCGCAAACAAGCATTGAGTATGTTATCCAAAGCCAAGAACAAGGAAACAATGCGACCCGTGAAATCCCCTTCTCAGCCATTGTTGATCCTAATGTTGAAACCCTCTACTGGTTCGTCAACGCAACATATGTCGGCAGTTCAAAAATAGGCAACCCGTTTATATGGAACGCATCCAACGGTCAATACAATGTTCGTGTAGTTGATGATTTCGGTCGAGGGGCAAGCAGAAAAATAAAGGTGCTACAAATTTACTAATTAAAGCCACAACGATTATTGATTGCTTTCGCTAACCTCATCGCAATGCAATATTAGGGCATACGTCTATGCCAGCAGAAGCCTTCCTTCAACAGCCTGGCTCTTCATTCTAAGTCGTTCATATACATGCGCTATAGAGTCAGAGATTAGAAGTGTGCCTACTTTTTCACTAGCAAAGCGTAACAACGCAGCATAGCCATTCCATGTAAGGCGGAGTAACGAAGCCGGAGGAAAAGTAGGCATGTTAATAAAGCTAAAATCACTGCTGCTACGGGTAGCGTTACCTTGTTTTACAAGGCATCAAGAAACTGCTTATCTGCTTTCAAAAACGCATCAATAATCTCAGGGTGACTTTCTGCAGAAAGATTCTGCAAGTTAAAGCCTTCCACTAAACGGTCGGAGTCTACCACCCCGTTTTTATCTCGAAACGCCAGTGCCACATAAGACAACACAGCTGTTTTACCTTTTATTTTGAAGCGATGTTCAACAATAAGAAATTTTTCCGTTCGTCCCACAAATTGAGAACTAAGATCATACTTCACAAAAATATCGATTGAACGCCGATAAAGTAAATGACTAGATGTTACCACCGGCACCCAGCTGTTTTTCATCATAGGGCGCACAATTCCCGCATCAAGATAGAGCTGTACGCGAGCAACATCCATAATGGAAAGATAGCGCCCATTATTTATATGAAAATTCGCATCACAATCCCAAGGCATAACCAGCAAGGGCAGAGACACCGCTTGATAAGCGTCAGATGGTTTTTTTGTAAATAAGT
>JAESUE010000036.1 GCA_016763235.1 Pseudomonadales bacterium | reverse complement strand
TGTGTGGTATGAACTTGCAGTTCAAACTCTGCGGCACCAAAGCGTGTTGGCTGAATCAAAAACTGATCACCAGCTTGAAATGTACCACTTTCAAGGTGAATGGCGATGCCCTCAATTTCAATACTCACAGGGAAGGTATTCCCCACCGAGCCAGTGGCGACAACCTCTTTGCTACCCGCTCTGGTGATATTGTAAATATTGTCTTGTGGCCCGAAAGTTAACTTGTAATCATCGGTGGTCAGTTGGCCCACATCTTCGATGGTGACACATAAAATTTGGTCTGCAGGCGGTGCATTTTCGCTACTGGGAGAAACACGCCGTGTGGCCGCCGTACGCGCATTAACATCAACAAAAAAATCGTTGTTTATATCCCCTTCAAAATCCATCCCTCGACGGTGTTCTTCATTCACGGTATCAGCCATCGCGATGGCAACACGCCCTAACTCTCTAAATGAGGGTTGCAAAATCTCTTCCCGAAACTCTAAAAGGCCACCGAGTTGCCCGCCACTTAATTGTTTACTAATGACGGCGCCACTGTCCCCTTGTCGATTAAGAAAAACCACTTCAAGCTTGGAGGCATCCATGTCACCGCTCTCAACACCCAGTTGACGCACGTTAGTGCCAACCACTAAGGGCTGGCCGGTACCGATGGTGATACTGATGCTACCGTCACCTTGAGTAATAACATCGACCCCAACCAAACGGGAAAGCTCTTTGATTGCCTCATCACGTTTATCCAACAGGTCATTGGGTTGGCTGCCTGGGGTTCCGCCGCTGATCTCGGCGATAGCACGGTTAATATCTGAAATGCTCTCTGCCAACACGTTAATATCGGCCACCAGAGTGGTCATTTGCTGGTTTGTAAGGGTATTTATTTCATCTAGTTGTCCGTATAAAACATTAAACCGTCCTACCATTACCTCAGATTCACTGAGAACAACCTGCCGCAAAGGAAGCGAGGCGGGGTCGGCAGATGCATCTTGAAGGGATGAAAAAAACTGGTCGACCGTAGGGATAACCCCTGTAGATGCATCAGCAATTAATGAATCAATAGCAGACGCATTACTGTAGTACATTTCTGCCTGGCTAAAAGCAACGGTGCTGTCTCTCACCTGCTCGATGACAAAACCATCCATAACCCGAGTGATTCCAGAAATTGTCACCCCTGACCCGATGGACATATCCCCAAAACGTAATGACGGATTAGTGCCGAATTCCGCCACTTGCCGACTATAGCCAGCGGTATTGGCATTGGAGATATTGTGCGCTGTGGTCGCTAAAGCGGTTTGGTGTGAACGCAAACCAGTCAAACCATTATTGATAATACTCGACATACGTTATGTTCCCTGCATCGCTTCCATGCGATGATAAACATGAGTGACTTTTTTGCTGTAAGCAGGGTCAGTTGCATACCCGGCTCGGTGAAGCTCTTGCACATATTTTTCTGGCGAATGGCTTTGCTCAAGTGCCTGACTATAACGAGGATTTTCTTTTATAAAATTCACGTAATCTTTAAAACTTTCGTCAAACGAGTTATAAGCACGAAACTGTGATTGCTGCTGCATACTAATGCCCCCCCGGTATTCAACCACGTCTTTTGTGACGGTTTCCCCCTGCCAATGAGGGCCTGCTTTGATATTAAAAAGATTAAAACTGCTAGAGCCATTGGGCTTGTTGATAAGATGTTTCCCCCAGCCCGTTTCCAGTGCAGCCTGAGCAATTAATATTTTTGGATCTACACCCATCTCATCGGCTGCTTCTTCTGCTAAGGGCAAAAGGTTCTGCATGAAACTGTGTGGATTTTTACTTATATCGCTAGCAGTCAACATTTTACTGAATTTTGTTTTTTCTATTTCGACTGGCTTGTTAGAAAATTTAACGTTATCGGTATTATCCGAAAAAGGCTTTGTTAACGCCAAATCAGAAGCGACGTCTTTATTCAAAACATCAGCTCTTACTCTATTATCGGCAGATTTCAAATTTTCCGCAGCAACACTGTTTTTATTTTCTGCATCTTTATTACTATTTTTGTATAAATTAAAATCGGATTGTTTATTATTTTGTGCTTTTGTATCAATCGGTGCTGCTGAAGACATGTTATTCGTAAGCTGCTTAACGAGAATATCCTTCAAGCCCATACCCTTTCCTTCTGAAAGAGTCACACTTAATTGCTGATCAAGCATTTGTTGATAGGTATCAACACTGCTACTGTTCATGTAGTTTCCTTCGGCAAACACGGCGTTGGCTTCACGCATGCTCTTTAACATAAGATGCATAAACAAGGCTTCAAACTGCGCCGCCACAGCTTCAATCGCATCAGGGTCATTATCCTTAGCTGCTGATTTTAATTTCGCCAGGCCGTTAAGATCGGTATAAACCTGCGCTTGTTTTAGCGTGCTGCTAGCGTCTAACAAAACCGTACCACCCTGTTAAATTACAACCAAGTCGGCCTGTATTGCACCGGCCTGCTTTAAGGCTTCAAGAATGGCCATCAAGTCACCGGGAGCGGCCCCCACTTGATTGACCGCCCGCACTAATTCCTCAAGAGAGACGCCCGGATCAAAAACAAACATCCTGTTTTCTTCTTCCTCTACAGAAACATCTGACCTCGGCAGCACGATGGTTTCCCCTTCACTAAACCCTGCAGGCTGCGATACTTGAATATTCTCAGAGATGGTGACAATTAACGAGCCATGCGTAATGGCGGCTGGGGCACTTTTACATTTTTCCCAATTACTATTGTTCCCGTGCGGGAGTTGATAATTACTTTTGCGGAAGCTTCTCCGGCCTGAATATGCAGATTTTCCAATACGGATAAATAGGTCACCCTTTGTGATGCATCCCTTGGCGCAGATACTTTTATAGAACCGGCATCCAAGGCATAAGCAATACCCGGACCGAGTAATTTATTCACTTCATCGGCAACACGTTTGGCGGTCGTAAAATCAGGACGGTGCAAATTAAACGTGATCGAATCACCCTTTGCGAAAGCAGTCGGTACTTCCCGCTCAACTGTCGCACCGCCAGGAATCCTCCCTACTACGGGAATGTTCACGGTGATGCGCGAACCATCTGCGCCTCCAACACCAAAACCTCCGACCACTAAATCCCCCTGTGCTAATGCATACACATTTCCATCTGCACCTTTTAAAGGTGTCATCAGCAAGCTCCCTCCTCGAAGGCTTTTTGCATTGCCTATGGAGGAAACCGTAATGTCGATATGGTGCCCCAGCTTTGCAAATGCCGGTAATGTGGCATGAATAGAAACCGCTGCGATATTTTTCAATTTTGGATCAACCCCTGTGGGCATGGTGATACCAAATCGCGCCATCATATTTCTGAAGGTTTGGGTTGTGAACGGTGTTTTATCACCCGACCCATCAAGACCAACAATTAAGCCGTAACCCAATAATTGGTTTTCCCTAATACCGGCTATGCTAGAAATATCTTTTAATCGTTCAGCGTAAACGCTTCCCGACAATAGAAATAACAGTGGGATAACTTTAATTATTTTCATTTTATAAACCTCTATCCCTCTAAAAGAAAAAGAAAGGGCTAACAAACAATCTTGCTAACCAGCCCATCCGGGTACTATCGGCAAGTTCGCCACGCCCGATATAGGTAATACGCGAATCAGCGAGTTTGGTAGAAACCACTGTGTTGTTGGGACTAATATCAGCAGGACGAACCAAACCACTTACGCGAATTAATTCATCACCATTCGTCAGGGTGATCCATTTTTCACCACGTACAAATAAAAGTCCATTAGGTAAAACATCTGCCACGGTAACGGTGATATTCCCTTTTAAGCTGTTACTTTGATCTGCATCGGCGCTCCCTGAAAAGTCACGCTCACCTGACATGGCTTCTTCAATGAGCAAACCATGCAGGGTCATTCCACCCACCGATGTTTCGTTATCTTTCGTCAGTGACGTTTCGGTCGATTTCTTTGACGCTGTTCGTTCATCGAGAATAATTGTGACGATATCGCCGATGCGACTTGCACGCTGATCTTCAAATAATCCACGGCTGTATCCCGCCTGATAAATGCTGCCGTTTTGTATCGGTGGCGTTACGAGAGAAGAAGATACGACAGGGGCATAACGCGGCTCATCCGGCTGGGCTGGCATCATAGACTGACAGGCAGATAGAAAACTGACTATCACAATAAGAAACAGGTTTTTTAATAGCAGTTTCATCATACTTCTCCGCCAATATTTATCAAAACGCCAGAACTGCCTTTAAAGCATTTGCGTCGCTTGCTGTAACATCTGATCAGCTGTACTCACTACCTTCGAATTCATTTCATAGGTGCGCTGCGTGGCAATCATATTTACCAATTCTTCAACCACATTTACATTTGAACCTTCCAATGTATTTTGCAACAAACTACCCGCGCCGTTTAATCCTGGCGTACCCGCTTGAGGCGATCCACTGGCAATACTTTCCATAAATAAATTGCCTCCTTTTGCCAATAAACCCGAGGGGTTCACAAAATCGGCCAGTTCAATATTCCCCACTTGAGATTGCTGCCCATTACTATCTCGCACGACTACGGTACCGTCTTCACCAATTGTTACGCCAAGAGCACCCTCAGGAATAGTTACCGAAGGGATAATGGGCGAGCCGGAAGCCGTTACAAGTTGCCCTGAGTTATCCATATGAAACTGCCCATTGCGGGTATACCCAGTATTGCCGTCCGGCATTTGCACCTGAAAGAAACCCCGGCCATTTATTGCCACATCCAGGCCTCTATCGGTCACTTCCATATTGCCGGTATCAAATACCTTTTGGGTAGAAACTGTTCTAACACCGGTACCTATCTGCAGACCAGAGGGTAACTGTGTATCTTGCGAAGATTGCCCACCCGGCTCACGTTTTATTTGATACATAAGATCTTCAAACACCGCACGGTCTTTCTTAAAACCCACTGTGCTGGCGTTTGCCAGGTTATTAGCGATTGTCGCCAAACGCGCATCTTGTGCCGCTAATCCTGTTTTACTAATCCAAAGTGCCGGATGCATTTTAGTACCTCTTTCAATTTCTTTGGGAAGGTATATTCCCGAATTATTTCTTCTATTTCTAGGGCATCTCTATGAGATACGCAAGAGTTGTGCCGATGAACGGTCAGCACTTTCTGCTGCCTGCATAACTTTTAATTGAAGTTCGAATTTTCGGGCCAGAGATAGAATTTCTGTCATGGATTCCACTGGGTTTACATTGCTTCCTTCTAAAAACCCCGATTCAATTCGCACCAAGGCATCTGGAGGAGGGTTTGTACCATCCCGAGTTTGCATTAAACCATCACGCCCCTTTTCCATATTGCCCGCATCAGGGTTAACCAGTTTAATCCTATCCACTTCGGCCATCGTTTCTGGGCCTTCACCCAAGCCGACAATGGAAATCGTGCCATCAATTCCAATTTCTAATTTTTGCGCGGGAGGTATATTTATCGGCCCACCATTTCCTAGCACGACTAAACCCGTCCCATTTACTAAGGCACCATCTGCAGTAATACTGAGAGCACCATCACGGCTATAAGCTTCACTGCCATCCGCTCGTTGCACTGCAATCCATCCATCTCCTTTTACTGCAATATCCAATTCCCCGCCCGTGCTCTGCATAGGCCCAGCTGCAAGCTGTGTTGCGGGGTTTTCAGACAGTGCAAACACCCGGCTGGGGTGGTGCCCTCCAAACACTTGCATACTGCGCGCCTGAGCAAGGTCAGCTTTAAAACCCGTCGTGGTCGCATTTGCCAGGTTATTGGCATGAACACTTTGAGCAAGCATGGTTTGCTTCGCCCCAGACATTGCTAAATAAAGACTCTTATCCATGGTTGTCCCCTAAATAAACAGTAACACCTCAGCGAACGCTGTAACTGTTCAGATCACATTCAAATTTGAAGGCAATCTAAACAGTGATAATTTAACGTAGGTTAATAATGGTTTGCGTAACGGTATCTGCTGTTTGAATGGTTTTCGCGCTCGCTTGGAAATTTCTCTGGGCAATAATAAGCTGCACCAATTCTTGCGATAAATCCACATTCGACTCCTCCAAAGCACCCGCTTGAATAACCCCTAACGCAGCGGAACCTGGCGTACCGATAATGGCCTGACCCGACTCAAATGTTTCACCCCACTGTGTATCCCCTTGTGGCTGCAGGCCTTGGGTATTATCAAAATTTGCCAGTGCAACCTGCCCTAATACTTGCGCTTGACCATTGGTGTAACGTGCAAAAATAATTCCCTCACCGCTGATATCCAAACCAGAAAGCCGTCCTGTTGTAAAACCATTCTGACTTACCGCGTTAACAGAAAATGGACTACCAAATTGCGTTGTACCATCAAGATCTATCACGAAATTTGAATTAGTGGGCGGCTCTGGAATTGGCAATGTTCCACCATTGGCTAGCGTTAGCCCACTTTGCGCACCGTTATAAACCCCCTCTCCATTCAGCGGTGTCCAGTTACTGATAAACACATCTTCTGATGCCACCTCATTGAGGCTACCATCGGTATTAAATACCAGAGAAAATTGCGCCCGCGTAGGCAACACGTTCTGTGGTGATGGCAAGGCGGGGTTTGGGTCACCCACATCTTGCTCATCAATTTGCACATACATGCTCCAGGTATTGACGGTGCTTTCTTTTACATAATAAGTGCTTAACACGTGGGAGTTTCCCAAACTATCAAACACATTCAAGGACGTTGCGTGGTTGTAGGTATCCTGATTCCCTGGGTCAAATTGGTTTGCAATAAAAGGGGTTTGTACAATAGGATCAGTAAATAAATTACCTGTACTCGCCGTGCTGTTAATAAGGTCACCAGAGGTCATGGTAATACCTTCGTCCATAGTGATATCGACGGTACCACCGATAGCCGCTTGACCGCCTGCGCCTATATCCCGTGGCACGCCACCTGATCCAGAGATGCTAAAAGTATCCGCGGCCGCTGTGGCATTGACATTGGTAAAGAATAAATCTGTGCCGCTGTTCGCTGAAATAACCAGACCTGTACCAGGAACCGCACCGGTGAAGTTTGCGGTAATACCTGGCAGCAGGTTATTAGTTTCATTATTAATGGCTATGGCTATCTGTTGCGGAGTAGCCCCAGCTGGAAAATCAACGCCGTTCAAATTGATTTGCGAACCACCAAATACAGGCATCGAGACCGTGGCGGAGTTTGAAGAAACAGCGTTAACGCCATCTATTGTTGATAACAGCGCTGCAATATCTGCTGCATTATCTTTATCGTTGCTGCTCAGAACTGTGTTCACACCATCGGCATTAGTAAACGTCACTGTTTCACTTGTATAACCGTTACCAATCGCAACACCCGC
>JAESUE010000405.1 GCA_016763235.1 Pseudomonadales bacterium | reverse complement strand
CACCGTTGATGCCGTTATTACCGTGGTTGATGGCCCTGCAGTTGCCGCCGGTCGTTTCGCCAATAACGAAGAATTAATTCAACGCCAACGACTCGCCGACGAAAGCCTCGACCATGACCCTAGCCTGCAGGAGTTACTAGACGACCAGTTGAGCGCAGCCGATCTTGTGGTGGTGAGCAAAAATGACCTATTAGATGAAGAGGAAAGAAGCAGGGTAGAAGCCATCATCAAAGCCGCTGTCCCTGCCTCGGTTAAAACCACATACATTAGCAATGGTGAGGTTGAACTGGGTGTATTGATAGGCTTTGAAGCAGCCTCAGAAGATAGCATTGACGATGTACACAACCACCACGATCATCACCATGTACACGGTCAGCATCACGATCATGCCCATGATTCCTTTGACTCCTTTGTTATTAGCCTCGGTGAAGTCGATAGTGACAAACTTCAGCGTATAGTGAACGAATTATTGGTGAAACATAATATATTCCGTGCAAAAGGGTTTGCAGCCCTGCCCGGAAAGCCCATGCGCCAAGTTATGCAGGCCGTTGGTGAGCGTTTAGAGGTACACTTTGATCGTTTGTGGACGCAAAATGAAAGCCGAAAAACAAGCCTTGTGTTTATTGGGAAAGGCATCGATAAAGCCGAAATTACAACAGCCTTAAAACAAGCGGAAGTCGCATAACCCGAGAATAAAACATGCACCTGTTAGCAGCACAACCCGGCGGTTTCAGTGACGACGAAGGCATTATCGATCTTCAACAAAACCCAGCCGATATTGTTGTGCTGTCTGCCGCCGATAGCGCATTGGCTGCTTTAGCCAACTCTGCTGAAAGCCTGCCCGATGATTTCCCCACCATTCGCCTCGCAAACTGGATGCAACTGATAAAACCAGCGGCTTTGGATTTGTATCAAGATAAAGTGCTTGATGGTGCCAAGGTTGTGGTGGTGTCATTTTTAGGTGGCGCAGGCTATTGGCAATATGGTTTTGAACAGTTAGTTGCCTGGGCAAATGAAGCGGGTGCGAACAATAAAAGAACACTTATACTGGTGCCCGGTGACGACAGCGTTGATGAAAACCTTTTTGATGCATCGACCTCAACGAGAGAATCAGCGGTTCGCGTGTGGCGTTATTTGCGCCAAGGTGGAGCACTTAATAATCAACAGTTTTTTCATTTTTTGGCCGCAGAATATCTCGATTACCAAACTCTTTGGCACGAGCCAGAATCGTTACCCCACTGCATGATGTATATGCCGTGTTCCTCGCTTAAACACTCTCAAGCGAGTTTTTCTGATTGGCAGCAACGTTGGCAGCAGCAAAATAAGCAAACGGCTGTTTGTGTGTTGTTGTTTTATCGCAGCCATTTGCAAAGCGCCAATACGGCAATGTTTGATGAACTGATTGATTTGTTAGAAGTGCAAGGCCTGCAACCTTTGCCCATTGCTATCGCCTCATTAAAAGACCCCGAATCATTAATATTAGTGAATGCGCTTATTGAGCAATCACGCGCAAAGTTGATTATTAATACCACCGGTTTTTCAAGTAATACGGTTTCCAGTCCTGATTTATCATCAGAGCCGACACATTTTGTATCACCCTTTAAAGCCGATATACCGGTTTTTCAACTAGTGTTATCCAGCAGCACCGAAGACGATTGGAACACCTACAGCCAAGGTCTGAGAAGTCGCGATATTGCTATGCAGGTCGTATTGCCAGAAATGGATGGTCGAATTATTACCCGCGCCATCAGTTTTAAATCAGAAGCTTATTATTCTGACCGTTGTCAAATATCCGTAGTGCAATATGCCTTACACAAAGAGCGTGCCGAATTTATTGCACAATTGGCCATGCGATTTTGCCAGCTTGCAATTAAACCAAACCAGAAAAAACGTTTAGCATTAATGCTGGCAAATTACCCCACCAAAGACGGGCGCATCGGCAATGGTGTCGGTTTAGATACGCCCGCATCCACCATTAATTTACTGAATGCCTTGGCGCAAGCATCTTACCCCGTGGCTAATATTCCTCAAGATGGCACGCAGTTAATTAAAGAATTATTAGGTGCCGTAACCAATAACCCCAATACATTGCACGATCTGCCGTGTTGGCAAAGTATTAGCATTGATGATTATTGGCAATATTTCCAGAAGATGCCAGAAGAAAACCAACAAGCGGTTTTAAGCCAATGGGGTGGGCCAGAAAAAGATCCAAAATGCAGAAATAATCGCATCATGCTTGCGGGGATTCGTCTGGGTGAAACCTTTGTGGGTATACAACCTGCACGTGGTTTTAATATGGATTTAATGGCCAACTACCATGACCCAGATTTAATTCCACCCCATAGCTATTTGGCCTATTATTTTTGGTTGCGATTTGTTTACCAAGTGGATGCAATCGTGCACGTTGGTAAACACGGTAATTTAGAATGGTTACCCGGTAAAGGGACGGCTTTATCAGAAACTTGCTGGCCTGATATTGCGATGGGGCCCATGCCGCATTTTTATCCCTTTATTGTGAATGACCCCGGTGAAGGGGCGCAGGCAAAACGTCGCACACAAGCTGTAATTATTGATCACCTCATGCCCCCGATGGCGCGTGCTGAAGTGTATGGCGAACTCGCCGAGCTTGAGAATTTGGTGGATGAATATTACCAAGCAATGGGCATGGATGTTCGACGCGAACAATGGTTGCGGGAACAAATTATTCAACAGGTTAAAGAGACCAACCTGCTTCAAGAGCTGCCTTGTTCTATCCAGAAAAACGATGATGAAATGTTGTCAGAACTGGATACCTATTTATGTGAAATTAAAGAAGCACAAATTCGTCACGGCCTTCACATACTTGGGCAATTACCTGCAAACCATAAATTAGCAGAAACCCTCGTGGCATTACTCCGCTTACCAAGAGGGCAAGGCGCTAAAAATGCAGGGTTGCTACACAATATTGCTAAGGATTTAAGTCTGCTTCTGGAAGGGCAGGCCTTTAATCCACTGGCGGCAAAGGTTGATAAGTGGACAGGTGGAAAACCGCTGATATTACAATCGGTCTCCCAAGAATTATGGCGCAGCGAAGCCGATACCCGAGAACGTCTTGAGCTTTTGGCTCTGGAGTGGGTCGAGTCTTATGTAATTCAAGAAAAAAACATGGGGGCAGAATTTATTCAACGCTACCCATGTACCGCCGAGCAATTAAACTATGCCAAAACCGTATTAAAGAAAGCCCTCGATAAAAGTGTCGAGCAAGAAATACAGGCCTTATTAAAGGGTTTAAATGGGCGTTTTGTTGAACCCGGCCCTAGCGGCGCACCCACCCGAGGCCGCTTAGATACACTGCCTACAGGCAGAAACTTTTTTTCAGTGGATAATCGTTCGATTCCCTCACCGGCAGCGTGGGCCATTGGGAAAAAATCAGCACAAGCTTTAATTGAACGCCATCTGCAAGAGCACGGAGACTATCCAAAATCATTGGGTTTATCCGTTTGGGGAACCGCAACCATGCGCACCGGCGGTGATGATATTGCCCAGGCATTTTACTTAATGGGAATAAAACCAATATGGGCGCAAGGTTCCCAGCGGGTG
>JAESUE010000404.1 GCA_016763235.1 Pseudomonadales bacterium | reverse complement strand
TGCATTGAAAAAAATCTGCCTGCCAAGGGCAAGCCATCCTCTTGGTTAAATCTCCCGGCTCACAACCACCGCCCTCGCACTCATCACGAGAAGGGGTAAGCCCCGTTTTGTCATAAGCTCCCACGCCTTTCTGGTCACTGATCACATAGGGAGAAGAATAAACCTTTGGGTTTTGCAGGCTCCAGGTTACTTCAATGCCTGGGCACATCGGCAGCCCGACACAATTACCCACGCTGGCCTGATCGATTGCAGCGATCGAACAAGGCGTATAATCAGCATCATTAACAAAATGCCCTTTAGCCCACTGCTCCAACAAAAAGTACTGAGTTTCATCGAGCGCGAGGAACTTCACAACCACTTCGTTGCTCACGGAGTAACTGCCTGAATTTAACGGCATCTGGGGGAGAACACCCTCGCCAGTTTCTTTAAACAACTGCTGCTGAGGCTGGTCAGGGGAAGAACTCAACTTATCATCAGGCTGTCTGAAATAGGAAAAATACCTCGCCCTATTTGCCTTATTCGTTTCGCTATTATCCGAAAAATCGAAAATATTAGAGGAAAATGCACTCATCGACTGCACATTCGCAACCCACTGGTATCGCCCTGTACGCTGAATAATCGGTAAAATATCACGCTGAAAATTTGCTTGGTATAACGGGTTATAAGTGCCGTTATTGAACAGCTCAGGGCTTGAATCAAAACAGCGCACACCCACATCATTCATGGTATCGCTCAAGCTCGAGATATTAACAATCTCTGGCGCAAAATCCGGCGACCCGACAACCACCCACGCCTGCAAGTGTTGATCCGCAGAACCATCATTAAATGTCACCGTACAATAGACCGGCCCATCGGCAGTATCATCGTGCCAGGTATTCGAACCACCATAACTGGTAAGAGGTTCGCTTCCACCGGCATTCCCGAATGCGCCTATCACCACCAAGCGCCCCAAGTCATCGGTAACGAGTTCGCCCAAGGTTAAAATAGGCGAGCCATGCTTAACATCTTGAGGTGGGTACGTCGCAGGATAGCTGCCAGGCACATTGGCTTTATCAAAGCCAATAGACTGTCGCACGCCTGTAATATTTCGAGGCCCAGGGTCAACAATAAGAGCTTGCCGCTTATTGTCCCCAACAACTTTCTCATTACGCAGCTCAACCTTACGATTTTTATAACTGTTACTTTCTCCGTAAAGCAGATTACCTTCCAACTCGCTATACTGATACCAGACGGCTTTTTTATTCGCTAGATGCACCGTCCATTCGATAGATTTAACGTTCGATGATTCCAACGTTAACTCATCACCATTATCCTGAACTATTTTAAACCCTTGCCCTTGCCTGCGAACCTGTCCCGAATCATCTTTAAAATTAACTATCGGGCCCTGAGGGTTTCCATATTGATCCGCCTCAAAAGGCAAACCACCAGTGGCTGTCGGCGCCAGGCAAAACTGCCCTTCGCTATTACCCAAACGCGCCACCCCTACCGATGGAAGAATTCTGCACTGCATAATGTGATGTCCTTATTTTACATTGAATTAAAATCAAGCCCCTAGAAAACAGTAATCCAGAGGGTAATCGTAATATATTCGGCTCCTTATGCATTATCAATATTTGTCGTAACGAAACACTGCACTCCACATGATAGCGCACCTTACCTTATTCGTTAGACTATATGCGATATGGATGTGAATTTTTTACAAAGATAGCCTGAACCCCTCCCCCTATTTAACTTAGGGCTAGATCAATTAACTCTGTTGAAAATCAACCTTCCGGTGGCACCACTCAAACTCGCGATAGAGAGCTTGAAAAACGTGAGTAGATAAAGTGGCCATGCCCCAGCTTAAGGTACGAGAAATCGCCATTAATGGCGGCCCTGGTCACGATAATGTTATGGGTAGAAAAGACGGCCTAGCAGGCTATTTGAGGAACTAACCCAAGAAAGGGAGCAAGATGATCAGAAATGATTCTGGTTTTGATGCAAATAAAGACAGGATACGAGACAGCTATGAAATATTTCATAGCGTTAGTCCTCGACTGACGACAACTGAAGCAAGCGTTGAGGATCCAAATTGTGTTAATTTATGCCCAATACTGAGCCGAATAACAGCAACTCGTTTCCGATTGCCGCGCTGAATGACTGACTCTTATTTATAATTCAATTGCGAAACAACGGTCATTCCCCGTATGAATCGACGTAAGAGAACCACACCACCAGAGCCATGCAATAATAACGCAAGTTTCGGGGTTCAAAATGGCAGAGGAAATTTTGTAGCTTGGATACGACTGCATGAATGCAAGAGGCACGGTTCCATGAATGGAACCGGTAGAGCCGAGTCAGGAATGGAGGCCGAAATTGATGTCGTATTTTACCGGAAATCTTAACGCCGAAACGTGAGTAATAACTATGTGTGTTTATTCCAATTATCTACCAGCTGCTGACGTTGTTAGAGCATCGAGTATTCTACTAATTTTTGCACTCTCTTTTTCGCAACCTTTCACATCGTGCCTTTTTAACAAATAACCTAGTGCATTATAAGATATCCACACCGCACTATTTTCATCTTTCCATATTAACGCTTTTTGAGGCAAATCTAATGCGATGCTTTGTTCACACTTCATGAGAGGGCTACCCGCCTTCGGATTACCAAAAATGAATAATTCAGTTTCCCGCAATGAAATACCTACCTTCGCTGCGCTTTCCGAGTGCTTAATTTGAGCGAAAATCGTCATCCCTTTCTTATTTAATATTGACTCAAACCTCTCTGCAGTCACCGCAACACTAAATTTACTTGGGATGTTGACCATTCCTTCCACTGCGAAAACAGAGCTTGTCACCATCAACATCAACACTAGCCATACTGACTTATTCATTTAACAGTCCTTATCTATAATTATTTTAGGAAGTCGTACGTTTATCTCTGAGTAACACCTCAGCGAACGCTGTAAGAGTTCAGGTTGCGTTCAAATTTGAGTGTGAGCGGAGTAGTGACATCTCTGACGCACATAAACACAAACAATGCCTACGTCAAAACCCCCTCAGAAAACATCAGCCTTAGTTCATGCTGATGTTTTTACACAATACTGAGAGTCGAATTAAGCACTCAATGATGTGCCCATTAAACAGCATACGAATCTAGGAAGGAACGCTAGATATACCCATGACGACATAGCTTACCGTATCGAAAATAAGCGCCTTTTACAGTCATACGCAGCAAAATAACCACAACAACATGAGCTGCTTAGAAGCTAAAATTTTGACCGTAACGGCGCGCGAAGAAAGGCAAGCTAAGAAAAAGCCTGTCTATTTTTTAGCCTTAGCATAACGGCGCTGACTTTTCTTTCCTGAACGATGCGGATTATTTTTCGTCTTGGTGGCCGACGGTGACTGATGGCGACGACGGGGATTTACTTTCGCCGGTTTTTTTGATTTTTTAGTGCCAGGCGACGCTTCGGATGATGAGTTTTCAACGGCTTTTAACAACACAGCCAGCTCACCTTCATCTAAATCGCGCCAATCACCTACAGGCAAGCCTTTCAAACCGACATTCATAATCCGAACGCGGTCAAGTTTAGTAACCTCGTAGTTAAAGTGTTCACACATGCGGCGAATCTGACGGTTTAGCCCCTGAACCAGAGTGATCCTAAAAACGAAAGGGGATTCCTTAGACACTTTACATTTTTTTGTGACGACACCGAGCATCGGCACACCTGCGCGTAGGCCGGCAATAAAATCATCACTTATGGGTTTGCTGACGGTAACCAAGTATTCTTTTTCATGATTATTGCCCGCACGTAAGATTTTATTTACAAGATCGCCATTACTGGTAAGAAAGATCAAACCTTGCGAATCTTTATCTAAGCGTCCAATGGGGAAAATTCGCGAACTGTGATTCACAAAATCGACAATGTTATTTTTTTCACTTCCCTCCGTCGTACTCACAACCCCAACAGGCTTATTTAAAGCGATAAAAATAAACTCATCAGTCTCTTGGGGTTCGATCGACTGACCATTGACCTTAACTCTATCCCCCGGAGAAACCTTATCACCAACGTTCGCACGCTTGCCATTAATAAATACATTACCCTGCTCAATATACCGATCTGCTTCTCTTCGAGAGCAAACACCACTTCCACTAATGTATTTATTTAAACGGGTTGAAGAGTCACTAAACATAGAATTTCGTCTTAATATTTTGGAGGAAAATACCGTTATTATTGAGAGCAAGCCTAATCGTAGAGTTGGCACACCTTGGAATAATAATGCAGCTACTCTACAAATGTTGAGATATACAAACCCTCTACCTTGTCTCTAGCCCATTGCGTTTTACGCAAAAACTTCAGCGATGATTTAATCGATGGGTCACTCTTAAAACAATTTATATCAATTCTTTCCGCCAGCGCATCCCAGCCGTAATGCTCTTCCAGCTTCGTTACAATTTTTTCGAGCGTAAGGCCATGCAATGGATTATTAGGTTGATCACTACTCATATTTTAAATACCACCGCCATTATTCTAAATTTTTTAACATGCACCCATAACGCCATAGACAGTGGCGTTATAAACGCGCCGATTTTTTCTGGCAAGGCGTAGCGGCGAACAGCCACAAGCACTTATACCTCTTTATCTTCCGTTCTTTTAACGCGAATTTTATTCTCGCCAACATCCTTATTATTCAAATTTTTTATCGCGGCTTTTGCTTCTCCTAATTTTGGCATTTCCACAAAACCAAAACCCTTAGAGCCACCACCAACTTTATCTAACACCAGCTTGCAATATTGTACGCTACCATATTCTTCAAACAGCGCTCTTAATTCTGCTTCGGTAGTATTGCGATCAAGGTTACGAACTAATAATTTCATAAATAAATATACCATTTGGTATTGCGTGAGTAAGGAGAGTTCATTTTACCGAATACTATGACGCACCTGACAAGACTGTAAATAAACCCGAAAAACAAAACCGTTCCAGGCCAAGTAAAAACCGCATAAATTAGAAACACCCCATTTTCGGGCATCTTTACCGCGAAGCCAGCCTTCAAACTGCTGCAGCCCTCGCCGCAAGCGAGCTTAGCGCCCATTCTACCCCATTAGGGTGTGCCTAGGCATCTTTTCAAGATCCCATGCCGTACAAAGCATTAGCAATGCCCCATCAAACCTCTTGCGTGCTGCAAATCAACCTTTCTGCGGGATCAACACAAGAAAAACCCGAGCCAAAGGCTCCCAAAATGTAACTATTCAGCGAACCCTGTAGGGGTTCAGATTGCGTTCAAATTTAAGCAGTACAAGGCAAGACATGTGAGTTTATATGGTTAAATGATCATTTCTTAACGCCGTTATGCGCGAATTTGGACGTGAGCTGAGTCGTTACCCCAACATACCGCTGTGAACATGCGCCCCATAGATATACAGAATGGCCTGCTCATTAAAAAAGCACACGGCTAATCGATTGGCGATTTTTTGTGAATTCACGTATTGGCCATGGTGTTAATTCAATGGAAATCTCTGAACTACCATTAAATATGGCGACGATTAGTATTTATCACATTCTTTAGAATGTCGGATTCAACGCCAAAGTGCATCACTTAAAATACTTTAACACTTTAACACTTTAACACTTTAACACTTTAACACTTTATTTTAGCGACGCTTTAACGAAGCAAGCCTGTAACAATGCTGCCATTTTTTTCCGTCCTAAATCTTGCACTTTTTCAATATTTTTTTCAGGGATTAAATCAGAGTCTGGATAATTCAAGATCGCTTTCTCCAAACTTTCTTCTCGAATTAGATGCAACATAGGAAAAGGTGACTTATTAGTATAGTTTTCAGCATCCCCCGGCTCAGTGCCTGCAAATTGATAATCAGGGTGAAAACTGGCAATTTGGATAAGCCCCTCCAATTCCAACTGCAGCAGCAATGTATTTGCGGTTTCGAGAAATTGATTATATTCGAAAAAATCTTGTAACACTTTAGGGTGAATCAACAGGGTTGTTTCAATAGTTTTATCCGAAACAAGCAGCAATAACTCCGACTTCAAACTGCTTATAAGCGCATCCCAATCCTCCGCATCCGAAAGCGAATAGCGTAAGCGATTTTTCACAACCTCTTGCTTAGCAAAGGGACACAAATTCAAACCAACGACAACGGTTTCAACCCAGTTGGCGACGATAATTTTCGGATCGACTATTTTTGTATTCATATAATCTCGTCACTATTCAGCGAACGTTGTAACGGTTCATATTGCGTTCAAATTTGAGCGTAAGCTGAATAGTCACATAATTTCTTGATCAACGATAAAATCCATACCGGTAGATAGCTCACCATCACTGCATATGTCAGCGCGTAAACCGCCTCTATTTAGAAACGCTTTCACCACATTGCTACTAGAGATTTTTTCATTCGCTAATTGATCACCTAATGCTTTGCAAGGTTCGCAGAGTTCTACGCCCTTAAACCGCACACCTCCTACTAAAAACACTTTTCCAACAAGTGCATTTAAATCAACACCTGTTGTTATTACATTGCGCCGTGTTGCATCGAACGCAATCGATTGACGTTTATCACGATTAAACACCTCTATCGCTTCCATCTCAATAAACGTTATATTCTGCCCCGGCCAATTAGTTTTATTGAAATTCCGATCGCCAACAACACCCGCGCCCGCAACAACATCAAAGGAATCAACTTGCTGAAGTAGCCCCCCTGCTTGGCGTGATATGAAAAGTGCTTTTATCATCAGAATTATGTGTATTTTGACAATGGGGAAGAAAAAATATTTCTCACAGAGAGCGCTCGCTATTCCAACATATGCGCAGAATAAGCCACCAAAAATGCAGCTTCCTGAAATGCCTTCAAGCCTGTGCTTGAAAAAGGAATGGGCAAAGCATTTTGCGCCAATGCAAATTTAATTTGCGTTGGCGAAAGCACAACCACCTCTAACTCTGCAATCAATTGAATGGCCGACTCTAACTTAAAACTTACAGCGCTACCGGAGAATTTCCCCTTGGGCATACGCTCTTTTATTGCGACTTGTTCAATGCCGTAGTCTATCGCCAGCTTGGCAAATGCAAACTGAAAACTCTGGAGGTCTTCACGCGTGTGATTTTTCGGCAAAGTGAATTTACGCACCCTGCAATCGGGCATTATAAATTGTTGCCTATCTAGTTGAAGCAAACAAATAACCGCATCGTTACCCGTTAGTTCAACACCTAAAATTCTCATTGCTATTCCTCATCTAACATTATTGACTGTTTTGTATCATGCCCGTTGCGTCTGCTACCGGAGACCAAAAAATTGAAAAAAAATCAGGCCAAGTTTAACACTACAACGCCCATTATCAATTCTTTTCATAGCTCGCAATAGCTCAATTTAGGGGAGCATATAGTACACAGTGAGGTGCCGACCAACGTCAACCCGCGTGTAAGCGCCCAAAAGATAGCCACGAGCCATCGCTTCATCCGTCTCTATTACAAACAGTCCATCATCGAGGGGGCTACGCTCAACATTTTCGGCCCATAAAACAGGCGTTTAGGCCTTATATTTCGCAAAACACCCGCGTAAATATTGACTGCTCTGCGAGCCATTTTCCGCAAGCCAACGCAATGGCTCAGGCTTGCCCTGTTGTATTTGTTAACATTAGCTGAGACTCACGTTAAACTTCTCTATTCAACAACAGTAAAATAATACACACCTCAACCCAGCTTAGCGCCCGTCTAATTTTAAGTCAGAGCCCCTTACCAAAATATCTTTCGATTGACATGATTCATTCATATTACCTACCTATTGTTACCTTAAATACCCGATTGTCGGCCACAATCTTGGCAGAAAAATAGGTCTAACAAAGCAGTGCTTGATAGCCTTGCCTACGAAACCGCTGAGCAATGCATGGGGTTTCTTCACGGTTTAGAACAACTACTCTTTATAAGGCACAGTGCGAGCCGCCATCTAAATCTCGCCGACTGTATGAACCATTCTCACGGGTGTTCCCCCTGTCATCAGTGGCATTGTGAATAACGAGGTGATACGCAACTCCAATCAACAGAGTGTCTTTAGTTTAGCGCGCAAAAGCGGGTTAACCTGCGCTGCTGCATTCAGCTGGTTTAGCGAGCTGTATAACCGCAGCCCTTATGATGCCGTGAGGGATCCTTATACCCACGATCCACAGCAGCTTATTTAATATGGGTGTTTCTATCATGGCAATCACTACCCGAATAGTTATCTATACCTCGATGCAGAATCCTTAAGGCATCGACACAACCCAGATTTTCTATTGATACATCCGATGAACATAGACAATGCAGGGCATCACGCCGGAGTTGATAGTTCTCATTACCGTAATACGATACGCAATTCGGATGGCGAACTATCTAAATACTTGCCTACGTGGATTGACGAAGGCTATCAGGTCTTGATCACCTCTGATCATGGAATGAATGCAGATAAGAGCCACGGCGGCACCCTCCCCGAAGAGCGTGAAGTACCCCTGTTTGTAGTCGGTGAGTATTTCTCCCATCAGGCCGACTGCGCGCCGAAGCAAACAGAAATCTGTGGCTCCATCTGTAAACTGCTGG
>JAESUE010000403.1 GCA_016763235.1 Pseudomonadales bacterium | reverse complement strand
CCAAAACGCAGCGTGAATATCAAACAGTGGCCAGTAGTGCCTCTGAATCCTTGCTGGATTTGATTGATGATATTCTGGATTTTTCAAAAATATCATCGGGTGCTATTTATTTGGAAAGTCATTTTTTTAATGTTCGTCATACTATTCGTGATTGTGTTGAAATGCTCGGCCCAGTTGCACATGAAAAAGGTCTGGAGTTGAGCTATGTGTGTGAACCTCATATACCACTTAGAGTAAAAGGTGATTCAAAGCGTTTAAAGCAAATAATCGTAAATCTTGTTTCTAATGCCATTAAATATTCAGATGAAGGCGAGGTGATTATTGAAGTATATATGACCTTCCCTCAGCCTGGGCAAGGTATATTGAGGGTGCACGTCCGTGATGATGGCCCTGGTTTATCCCTGCCTGACCAAGAGCAAATATTCCAAGCTTTTAATAGATTACAAAAAGACGGCAGTATAAATGGCACTGGCTTAGGCTTGGCTGTCTGCCATGGTTTAGTGGCAAGCATGGGTGGGGAAATTGGCGTTTTTAGTAAAGAAAAAAACGGCAGTACATTCTGGTTTGCCGTGCCGATAAAAATATCCACCCAGCAGAAAGAAGGGTTGCAGGCGCACGCCTGTATGGAAAACAAGCGGATTCTTTTATTAGGCGCAACAAAAGGAATGAGCCATTTTTTTCAAGTTGAAGTAAAAGAGTGGGGTATGAGCCTTGATGAAATGGAAGAAGTTGATGAGCTTGATAGTATAGAGAGTTCAAGCTACGACCTGATTATTTTAAATATGCAGTTAGGCAGCGCGCAGTCTTTAGTTCTATCCAAAAATCTTGTCAATAGTTCGGGTTACGGTAATACGCCGCAAATAATATTAACCTCTCTGGCGCAGAGGGGGATGGTTGAAACCGTTGAGCATGGCCGTAAATACCCAGAAATTTCCTTTCTGACCAAGCCCGTGTTTAAAAAGAGCCTGTATGAGAGCATTCTTACTGCATGGAATATAGAGCGGGAAAAAAGTGCTTCGATTACTAAATTCCCAGAAAAGGAAAGTGGTGACAGTGGGTATTTCATTTTGTTGGTGGAAGATAATAATATAAACCAGATGGTGGCCAAAGGAATGATCAAAAAACTAGGGCATGATGTCACCGTGGTCTCCAACGGCAGTGAAGCTTTGGGAATGCTTGAAGAGCGTCATTTTGACTTAGTGCTTATGGACTGCATTATGCCTGTCATGGACGGCTATATGGCCGCGAGTGAAATCCGCAAGAGAGAGCATGGCAGTGATCGTCATATCTCTGTAATAGCTATGACGGCTAATACCTTTGAAGGGGAAGAGCAGCGGTGTCTCGCAGCCGGTATGGATGACTACCTTGCTAAGCCGGTTTCAGCAGCTGCGCTGGATGTGAAGTTGAGGCGCTGGCTCGGTAAAGAAGTTACTCGGGCGGCTGTTATTAATACCCACGAAAAGAGTTCCCCTCAGGCTGACGACTTAAAAAAGATCAAAACCAACAAATAAACCGGCATTGTCGTCAGTGTCTGGTTGTTTTTTGAGCGCGAATGCTCGACCTAGCATCAACAAATCCTTATAGTACGCGCCCTCCCATTTCGCTTTTTTAGGGTTTGCCCTAGCTAGGAACTTCTCGTGATCTCCACTGCAAATATCACCATGCAATTTGGCGCCAAGCCATTGTTTGAAAATATCTCCGTCAAATTCGGCGGAGGCCATCGTTACGGTTTGATCGGTGCTAATGGTTGCGGCAAATCGACCTTTATGAAAATTCTCACCGGCGAGCTAACGCCAACCGGTGGCAACGTATCAATTCAGCCGAATACCCGTGTTGGGAAGCTGAGTCAGGATCAATTTGCGTTTGAAGAACTTTCTGTGATTGACACGGTCATTATGGGGCACGAAGACCTTTGGAAAGTGAAGGAAGAAAGGGATGCGATTTACGCTTCAGCTGAAATGACGGAAGAAGACGGAATGCGAGCCGCTGACCTCGAATCTGAATTTGCAGAAATGGATGGGTACAGTGCAGAAAGTCGTGCCGGTGAAATACTGCTGTCGGCAGGTATCGCCGAAGATCTGCACGAGGGTTTAATGAGCAGCGTGGCACCAGGTTGGAAATTGCGCGTTTTACTTGCTCAAGCCTTATTTTCAGAACCCGATATATTACTGCTGGATGAGCCAACGAATAACCTCGACATCAATACGATTCGCTGGCTGGAGTCAGTGCTGAATGCGCGTGATAGCACCATGGTTATTATTTCCCATGATCGCCATTTCTTAAATGCCGTATGCACGCATATGGCCGATATTGATTATGGCGAGCTGAGGGTTTACCCCGGTAATTATGATGAATTTATGACCGCTGCTACCCAAGCGCGAGAACTTTTGCATAATGAAAATGCAAAAAAGTCTGCGCAAATTGCAGAGCTGCAACAATTTGTCAGTCGTTTTTCGGCAAATGCATCCAAAGCAAAGCAGGCAACATCTCGCGCCAAGAGAATCGAAAAGATCACCTTAGAAGATATCAAGCCATCCAGTCGCGCAACGCCCTTTATTCGTTTCAGCCAGGAAAAAAAGCTCCACCGCCAAGCCTTAACGGTTGAGGCTTTGGGGCACGGGTTTGATGGTGGAGAGCTCTTTGGAGATGGCTCGTTGATTCTGGATGCAGGAACTAGGCTTGCGGTTATTGGGGAAAATGGGGCAGGTAAAACAACTTTTCTACGCTGTCTTATTAACGAGTTATCACCCAATACAGGTGAAATAAAATGGTCTGAAAATGCTCATATAGGTTACTGCCCGCAAGACAGTGGTGCTGAATTTCAATGCGATATGAGCATATTTGACTGGATGAGCCAGTGGCGAAAACCCAAGCATGATGAGCAGATCGTTCGGTCAACCTTGGGGCGTTTGTTATTTTCTTCAGATGATTTTAAGAAAAAAGCCAGTGTATGCTCGGGGGGTGAAAAGAATCGCTTGTTATTCGGTAAACTTATGATGATGAGCCCGAATATATTGATTATGGATGAGCCTACCAATCACCTAGATATGGAAAGCATTGAAGCGCTGAATTTAGCCCTTGACCATTACGAAGGCACACTGATTTTTGTGAGTCACGATCGTGAATTTGTCTCCTCCCTTGCAACGCGTATTGTCGAAATAAAAGACCATCAGCTTGTTGATTATCAAGGTAACTATGAGGAATACCTGGCGTATCAGCAAGCGAGTGCTTAAGTTATAAGCGGGAATAGCGCTTGCCGAATTTTTCTAGGCTTGGGTGCGCTGGCTTAGGGGGGTAAATACACCCCTTCAAAGCAAAGGCGCTGGTGGGGTCGAAATCTGTTGAATCTACGGCTCCCAGTGATCCACTGATAGCGCTGTTTACCCTGTAGGCTGGGTAGAGCGAAGTGAAACCCAGCATGATGAATATCCACTATGACACCGGCTTTAAGAGCTAGTGCTCTATGTAATCCCGTAGCTCTTTGAATTTAGGCGCCTAAATAATTCATTGATGGCTCTTCTGCATAGATATGCGATGGTATTTCGAAGAGAGAGGGCGATTTTTGCCTTGTATGCTAACAATCTTTCCTATAGAATTCGTCGGCTTTCATTTGAGCTAATATGATTAGTTCAATGTGGAATAACTCCTTGCTTTTGGTTCTGTATGCCGAATTTTCGGAATGCGCTGAATCAAAGGCTGTTTTATACATCCGAAAGGAGCATGTATGCGTCATTATGAAATTGTTTTTCTTGTTCACCCCGATCAGAGTGAGCAGGTTTCCGGCATGATTGAGCGATACACCGGTGTGGTTACCACTGGTGGCGGAAAAGTTCATCGTCTTGAAAATTGGGGTCGTCGCCAAATGGCCTACCCTATTAACAAGCTACACAAAGCCCACTATGTACTGATGAATATCGAGTGCAAACCTGATGTGCTTGATGAACTTACCAGCAACTTTCGCTTTAACGATGCGGTTATCCGTAATCTGGTTGTTCGATGTGATGAAGCCATTACAGCCGAATCTCCATTGTTAAAAGTCGCTGATGAACGTACTCATCGGCAATCTGCGGATAGGAATGCTCGCCCAGAGTCAAGCCGTCCGCCGGTTAAAAAAGACGACAAAAGTGCTGCGCCAGCTAGCGAGGCTCCAAGCGCAAGCGCATAAGCAGCGTCGAAGCAATGGAAAAAAACTGCTTGGAGCTATCCGGTCGTGTGCTAAAAACAGACGCACTTCGGCACAGCCCAGCAGGGATTCCTCACCAACGATTTATTCTAGAGCATCGCTCTAAACAGCTTGAAGCCGGTTTATCTTGCGAAGCACGATGCCAAGTGATGATTCAGGTTAGTGGTGATGCTCTACAGCAGAGTGTTAAAGATCTCGAAGAAGGTGAGTATCTCGTTGTTACAGGTTTTATTGGTCGAGTTAGTTACCAAGCAGAGCCTTATAGATTATTGCTTCACGCAACAAAGATTGAACGGGGGGCCTCCTAATGGAGGTTCCAACGCACGAATCAGGAGAAAATAAATGTCCCGCTTTTTTCGTAGACGTAAGTATTGCCGATTTACTGCCGAAGGTATTGATCATGTTGATTATAAAGACATCGAACTGCTAAAGGCCTATGTGAGTGAAAATGGTAAAATTGTACCTAGTCGTATTACTGGTACAAAAGCAATTTACCAGCGCCAGTTAACAACTGCAGTCAAGCAAGCGCGTTACCTTGCTTTGCTTCCATACACAGATCGACACGAATAAGAATATAGAAGGAGCCTGCTGAGCATGCGTGCACTGGCTGAATATGCCATGCGTGACCGGCGCAGTGCCGCGTTAGTGGCACTGTTGCTAGGAATGGTTCCACTCGTATCTTGGCTGAGTGCGTCTGTTGTTGCGCTCGTGGTTTTGAAACGAGGGGCTGCAGAGGGCTTTCTGGTTGCCCTTTGGGCGCTAATACCGGCCGCTTACCTTTGGTATTTGGGTGATGGGGTCGCGCTACCGCTGATTGTGGTGGTGTTCGTTTCGTCACTTGTTTTGAGAAGCACCGTCTCTCTTGTGAATGCGATGATTGCTCAGCAGGTTTTGGCGGCAATAGTAGCTTTAGTTGTTGTGAAGCTAAACCTTGCTCCGTTTGCAACACTGCTTGATATCATGAAGCAGATGGCGGAAAAAATAGATTTGGCTAAGCAGTTTGATTTGCCTGTTATAGAAGCTCAGCAATACGAGCTGTTGGTGGCAAACTTTTACAGTTTTAGCTTGGCGAGTACCGCTATTTTGGCCTTGCTCGTGGCACGCTGGTGGCAGTCCATGCTTTATAACCCGGGTGGTTTTAGGCAAGAATTTCACCAGTTGAAATTACCCGCTGCAGTTGCTGCTGTTTTGGTATTAGCCGTAGTAACAGCAGGTGCAGAATCGCCTATTGCACCGGTGATCATGTTGCTGACGGTACCTATCACAGTGGTGGGAATCGCGTTGGTTCATGGGTTGGTAAAGATGCTGGGCATGAGTAAGCGCAGCTTAGCGGCATTTTACGTGGCAACTTTTGTGTTGGGACCGTATATTTACTTACCTTTGGTAATAGCGGTGCTGGCAGACAGTTTCTTTGATTTTAGAAATCGATTTAGAAAGGATTCTCAAAGTTAGTATCAAGAACATTGTTTCTTGTGCTAAGTATTGAGACGAGGGGAAAATGAGATGCAAGTAATACTTTTAGAAAAAAACCGTAATCCTGGTAATCTGGGTGATAAGGTTGAAGTTAAAGCCGGATTTGCTCGTAACTTTTTGATTCCATTTAGCAAGGCTGTTCCTGCGACAGGTGCGAACCTTGAGGAATTCAAAGTGCGTCGTGTTGAGCTTGAAAAGCAAGCGGCTGAGCAGTTGGCTGAGTCTGAAGCACGAATGGAAAAACTATCTGCATTAGAAGTAACCATTGCTTCAAAAGCCGGTGATGAAGGTAAACTTTTCGGTTCTATCGGGCCTCGCGATGTGACAGATGCCATTAAAGCTGCTGGCGTTGACATAGAAAAGAAAGAAGTGCGTATGCCTACTGGGCCTATTCGCCAAACAGGCGTGTACGACATCACAGTGCAAGTTCATACTGATGTTTCTGGCACCGTTAAAGTTGTGGTTGTTGAAGAGTAATCTTACCAGCTCCGCATATTTGATAGTGAAAGACACCCCGCCACCAAGACACAGCTAAACATACGTTAGTTGTGTGCTGGTGGCGGGGTATTTTATTCGGCTATTCTCGCCGATATTAAAGCCTCCTCTCGCACTTCCTTCTACTGCCTATAAAGAATTCGATTTCTTTGCGCTTCTTTGTGTGACGTTTACTTTTAACGACATTGTGCTGTATTTCTCCGGGGTTTTCTCTCTGAATATTGTAGTGCGTGAATGTTTTGTCTAATCTTTAATTAAAGTAGGAGGCACTTAATCGGGGGGGGGTATTATGCTGGATATCTTTGCTAGACAGTTGCGAGAGCAGCGAAAGAAAACTCTTTTTATTGCTTTAGCTTTACTGCTGTGCGCCTTATATAAATCATTTGAATTGCCCGATTTAGGGAATCAAATCTTGGTGGATTATGTGCGTAATGATGACCTTGATATAGTGCTGTTACGCATTTTTGGTGGCTTGTTTTCTTTTTTAACTATTATCGGGTTTATGTCTCACATTAATCGTGAACTGTTTCCAGAGCGATATGATGGCGTTAAGAGAAGCTCGGTAGTTGACGATTCTAATAAGACTTCTAATTGAACGAGCTTTAAGCAAAAGCTGTATTGGACTTCCTCGGAACTTCCCAAGTAGAATGAATTTTACTTTGAAGTTGGCCTGATAATATTCATGAATGAACCCGCAGCAGATCGTGATCTCTCTGATTTAAAAATCCCCCCTCATTCCCTAGAAGCTGAGCAGTCTATTCTGGGCGGTTTAATGTTGATCAATAGTGTTTGGTTAGATGTCGCCGAAGCTGTCGCGGAAAGTGACTTTTATCGTCATGAACACCGCTTGGTGTTTCGTGTTATGGGGCAACTGTCTGAGTCTGACACTCCTCTTGATGTAGTAACGGTGTCCGAGGCCCTTGATAAGCGCAACCAGCTTGAAGAGGTGGGTGGCGTGGCTTACCTGGGTGAGCTGGCCAACAGCACACCAGGGGCGGTTAATATTCGCGCTTACTGCAATATTGTGCGCGAGCGCTCTGTTTTGCGTCAGTTGATACAGGTTTCCAGTGAAATTGCGGGTGATGCGTTTAATCCCGATGGGCGGGACTCAAAAGAGCTATTGGACGATGCTGAGCGAAAAGTCTTTGCAATTGCTGAGCAAGGCGTTAAGCAGGGCGGCCCTCAAACCATGAAACCACTGTTAACGAAGGTGGTGGATAAAATCGATGCGCTTTATTCTTCTGACTCAGACCTCACTGGATTAAGCTCCGGTTTTGTTGATTTAGACAATTTAACGTCAGGGCTGCAGGATTCAGACTTAGTGATTGTTGCCGGTCGACCCTCCATGGGTAAGACGACGTTTGCCATCAATATTGCAGAAAATGTGGTGATGCGGGAAGAGCTTCCGGTGTTGGTGTTCAGCATGGAAATGCCCGCTGATTCGATCGTCACACGTATGCTTTCCTCTCTTGGTCGCATTGAGTTGCAGCGCTTGCGTAGCGGAAAACTTGAGGAAGAAGATTGGCCTCGTTTGAATTCTGCCATCAGTTTATTGGCAGATAAAAAGCTGCTTATTGATGATACGCCCTCTCTTTCTCCCATCGAGGTGCGAGCTCGTTCGCGCCGTGTCGTGAAAGAATATGGTGGCATCGCTATGATCGTTATTGATTACCTACAGTTAATGCAGATACCGGGTTCACAATCCCGTGTGGAAGAAGTTTCTGAAATTTCCCGTTCTTTAAAGGGCCTCGCTAAAGAGTTGTCTTGTCCTGTCATGGCCTTGTCACAGCTGAATCGTGGGCTGGAACAGCGGCCCAATAAACGTCCTATTATGTCGGATTTACGTGAATCAGGAGCCATCGAGCAAGATGCTGACGTTATTATGTTTATCTACCGGGATGAGGTTTACAACAAAGAAGAAAATAATCCGTTGAAGGGTATTGGCGAAATTATTATCGGCAAGCAGCGAAATGGCCCTATTGGTGATATAAAACTGGCCTTCCTGGGGCGATATACCAAGTTTGAAGATTTAGCTCCCGATGCTTACGCTGATTTTGGTCAGTGATCTGAGAGGCCAAAGGTGGAGGGTATGTTGTGAGGCAGGCATGTTGCGCGGAAATCAGGCTTTCAGCACTTCGTCATAATGCGCAAGTGGTACGGCAAAAAGTTCCCCATGCGAAGATCGCAGCGGTTGTTAAGGCTGATGCATATGGTCACGGCATTAAAACCGTAGCGGCTGCATTGGAAGACCATGTTGATCTGTTTGCTGTTGCCTATCTAGAAGAAGCGTTGGTGTTGAGGTCAAGCAGCCCGCATCCTATATTAGTGCTCGAAGGTTTTTTTGATCAGCAAGAATTAGACGTTGCTGCAAAGCAGGGTTTTGCCTGCGTGATTCATAGCGCCTACCAACTGACGCTGCTAAAAAAGTCACCATTAGCGCACACAATGAACTTGTGGCTGAAGGTCGATACCGGAATGAACCGTTTAGGTTTTTCGCAAGGTGAGTTTGAGAGTGCGTACAGCCAGCTTAGTGAAAACGCCGACTCTCAGGCTCTGATATTGATGAGTCACCTAAGCAGTGCTGACGAGCTGGATTCCAAGGTAAGCACTAAGCAAATTTCAGCATTCAGTGATATGGTCTCGGGTAAACAAAAGGCCGTTAGTTTGGCAAATTCTGCTGGTATTATGGCCTGGCCAGAAGCCACCACTGATCAATTTCAACAATGGGTGCGGCCGGGAATAATGCTCTACGGTTGTTCCCCCTTTGCTCACTCCACTGGGCCACAGGTGGGCTTGCAAGCTGCGATGACGTTGCGGTCTACCATTATTGGCCTGCGCGAAATTTCAGCTGGAGATCGCATCGGTTACGGAGCCACCTGGCAAGCCAAGCGGCCTTCGAGAATTGGCGTTGTTGCTATCGGTTATGGTGACGGTTACCCGCGTCAT